>NZ_DATGKU010000067.1:0-44706 GCF_035294505.1 Chthonomonas sp.
GCGCTCCACGATATCGGTGGTTGGGTTCGTCACGCGCGTGTAGTCGTAAAAACGGCTGACTCCCCCGGCGGCCTCCTCGATCTCCGTCGGCTCTAGCTGATAGTTTGTCGCCCGCTCTTCATAGGTAGGAAAAGTGAACAGAGAGTTTTGAAAGATAGGCGGGATTACCGCACCATGAAATCTGGAGGGGTCTTCAGCAAAATGCGCGCAGAGGGTTTCAAAATGGGGCCGATTCTCATCTTCGTTGGGCATGCTATCTTCCTTAAACAATGAGGTTACAAGCTGTGCTGAAAAGTATGATACCTCAAAGGTCTCTCGGAGCAGCGCCCCCTTTTCCCCAATCTTCTCGCCCCCCTCGTACCTCAACGAGGTAAAGTTTTTGGCGAAAGAGACCAAAATCAAATTTCGCGCTCCAACAAGGGGTTTCCTTAGGAACAGAAGGGTCTTTCTATGCGTATAGCCATAATGCACAAAAGGGAATCCCCGTTTCTCTCTTGTAGGAGCGGGGCTTTGTATGTCATAATGCACGCTCCGGAACAGGCCGGGGGAGGAACGGGGAGAATGCCGAGAGGAAAAAGTACGGGTTTCACGCTCATAGAGCTGCTTGTGGTGATCGCCATTATCGCCGTGCTTGCAGCTATTCTCTTTCCGGTATTCGAGCAGGCGCGCGAAAAGGCACGACAGACGGTTTGTCTTTCCAATATGCGACAGATGGGCATTGCGGCTCAGATGTACGCACAAGATTACGACGAGCGGCTACCACTGGCGGCCACATCGCTTTCGCCGTTCGTGTTTTTAAACTGGCACGATCTGCTCGACCCTTATGTGCGCAACAAGCAGATATGGATATGCCCATCCTCCAATCTGCAGCAATACAATAGTTACGGCAAGCCGGTTTGCCAGTACGGTTGGAATGCCTACTACTTAAACCTTGGCGTTGTTGTGAATAACATCTACACGCTGAACAACGCGCCGGGAGTTTCGTTAGCGGCCATTCAGCAGCCCGCCCATACCGTGATGATGGCCGATGCGAAAGGCATTATTGGCAGGCCGCCGCCAAACCATGTAAGCACCTATCTGCTGCCGCCTTCGCAGCCAGATGCTGACTATTGGGGCCGACCAGACCCGCGACACAATGGAGGCGCCGTGGTTACCTTGGCCGACGGGCATGCCAAATGGTTTTCGCTTAACGGCTTCTACTGGGCACAGCAACCCACCGATGCCTGGTTTGCCCTAAACCAACCCTAAGTTTCGCGCCCTATTCTACTGAAACTTTTCCTCCGTGAATTATGTCTATATATCGCGCGTAGGAAAAGCAGGGCCTTCGTGAAAACATGTCATCGTGAGAAGACGCTTTCACGACTTAGGCACGCAAAAACACGTATATAATGATTTGGAACGATCCCACGATGGTTTTCGGTGTACCACGGCGGTGGGGCGAGAGACAAGGGCTGCAAGAGATAATCGAGTTCAAAAAAAGAAAAAATTTGTTGATGTTTTAGGAGGGAGGCGCGATGCCCCTGGAGATGGTAGAGATGTATGACTTAGGCGTTCTGGAGCGCAACTTGGAAGAGATGGAGGAGACAACCGAGGCGTTGTCCTCTTCCGAAATAGAGGATGCTGTAGAAGAGATCGAGATTTCGGAGCCGGGCTTGGCGACAGGCGAGGAGGCGATAGCCGATGCCGGCGAGCTGGAAGAGAGCGCACAAGCTTGGCTACGACGTGCCGGGAAGATGGCTTTGCTTACCCATGAGCAGGAGATCGAGCTTGCTCGCCAAATTGAGACGGCACGTCAGACCGGAGATAAGGAGTTGGAGCGGCAGGCAAAAGAGCGCCTGGTGCTGGCCAATCTTCGCCTTGTGGCTTCGGTAGCACGTCGCTATCTTGGACACGGTATGCCGATAGAAGACCTCATGCAGGAGGGCGCCATCGGCCTTATGCGCGCCGTAGACCGTTTCAACTACCGGCGCGGCTACCGATTTAGCACCTATGCGATCTGGTGGATTCGCCGGTCTATTACGCGCGCCATCGCCGATCAGTCGCGGCTCATTCGTCTGCCAGTCCATGTTACCGACACCTTGGGGCGCATCAATAAAACGCGCCTTGCGTTGCGTCAGCGGCTAGGGCGCGCCCCCTCACGTGCCGAGTTGGCTAAAGAACTCGGCATGCCGGAGGAGAAATTGACCGAGTTGCTGCGCAGCTCTGTCGAGCCGCTTTCTCTGGAGATGCCGGTGGGCGAGGAGGGTGAGAACCGCCTGGCCGACCTTATTCCGGCCGGCGATGCCCACAACCCGGCCACAGAAGCCGCCCATATGGCCGTGCGTGACGCCCTCATGGAGGTGCTTGCCGAGCTAACACCTCGTGAGCGCGACGTGATCATCCTCCGCTTCGGAATGGATGGTGCAGAACCACGCACCCTTGAGGAGGTAGGAAACGCCCTCGGTTTAACCCGTGAGCGCGTCCGTCAAATCGAATCCTCCGCCCTCGCAAAACTGCGCCAACAACGCAACAACCCGCGCCTGCGCGAGGTCATCGGCCTTAAACCTACACCGGAGTAGCGGAAAGCCGGAGCCAGTCGTAGAGGGGCTTCTTATAGCGAGAGGCCCCTCTTATCGTCTTCTGGAGCTTCTTGCGCCAATAGACGTTTCAATGCTGCCGCTAAGGGGTTTTCCACCGATGTGGCCTCTTGAGCGCTCTCTACATAGAAGCGCCAAGCATCCCGCTCGGGGTCTTCTACAGCGCCCTCACGCGCTTCCGGTTCAAGCCAGTTTGCCGGTAGCTCCAAACCAAGCTCTGCGGCGCTCTCTTCTACAGCCGCAGGAGGAACCCATATCACGCCTAACTCCTCGTACTCTTCGGTAGGCGGCACCACCAAAAGTCCCTCCGATTCCTCCCCCTCAAGGCCGACGCCCTTCCCCTCAAGGCCGACGCCCTTCCCCTCAAGGCCGACGCCCTTCCCCTCAAGGCCGACGCCCTCCCCCTCCTCCACCAGCACCGGAACCGGCTCCGCTCCCACATAGACGAGCCGCAAGAGAAGATAGCGAACCCGCTTTGATCGGGCCAGAATCTCCGCAGCTGCATCCAGCTGATCAAGCCCCACCCCCATCGCCATGCGCTCCTTTGTGGTGAACTTGATCTCGAAAAGACAGAGCGATTCGGGGTCAATGGGCCAAACGGCATCTAACTCCCTATAGAGACGGCCATGTCGCCCATTTGCAAGACGCTGTTCCCAACTGAGGATACGCTCTTCCTGTAGCGGCACCTGCTTTCCAAGCCAATGTCGTACCGCCTGCTCCACCAGACCGCCCAACATCTCGCCAGCCTGACGCGGCCCGCCCCTTGAGGGACGTAGGTCGGCCATACGACGCCGATATGCGATGTAATCGGCGTCATCCGGGCGTACCAGACGAACATCGCGAATCGTGTGAAGGGCATCGCGCATCATGCCTGTTGACTCCCTTTACCGGCAACATGCAGGAAACTTTGCAAGTCACTCTCACGCATCGTAGGCTCACCGGGAGCGACATTGTTAAGCCGCCCCTCCCGCATCCACCTCTCTAGCGTATCCACCAGTTGATAGAGATGATCGAAACCCTCTACCACAAACAGCAACGGCTGATAGTGGTCTATTTCAAACGCCTGGTTGATCACCCACTCGATCTGCAAAGGATAGCGCTGCACTTCTGGTGACTCGATGCTGTGCACGATCTCCCCATAAGAGCTTAAAAGGCCGCTTCCATAGACCTTTAGCCCTTCCGGAGTGTTCATAAGCCCGAACTCAATGGTAAACCAGAAGAATCGGGCAAACGCTTTCAGGATACTCGTAAGTCGGCGCAACTGTTCCTTCGCATCGTCTATTCCCGCCACCATCTCCACGGCGGTATGGGCACAATCGCCGAGTCGAACGAGCGTCTCGGCGAAAGCTGGGTCGGTGTGCATCGGCACATGGCCAGCAACATCGTGGAAGATGTCGGGTTCAGGCAGATAATCAAGGTTTTCTAGCGACCTCACCGTGATCGTCGTTGGGAACTCTCGGTTCCGCAGACAATCGAAGAAAAGGAAGGCCGGCACGTAGCCGCTTACCGCCTTCGCGCGAAATCCGGTAAGCGGTTCGAGGAAGCGGTTCACCTCCTCCAGCTTCGGCACCCGGTCGGGGGGCAAACAAAGACATTGCAGTCCTTTCAAAAAGTGCGGGTTTGCATAGCGCTGCCACAAGGGAATCATGCGCCTGTAGAGCTGTCGCCAGGCCTCGTGGTTCTCCTCGCTGTAGAGGGCATAAGGCTGCGTTATAAAGAGCTGCCCTGTTTCTCGTGCCTCCTCAATAAAGGGGGCTTTGGTGGTCGTTAATCCGGTATTCATGGCTTTTTCTCCTGCACGTCGTTGTGCGGTAGCCGCAGCACCCTATACTATTTTGGCGCTTTCTTTCAAATATTACGTACTGATTGCGGCAAAAGCGTCTAGCGCATACGGTTATTCAGGTATACTTTGACTAGAGGGCTTCGAGGAAGCGCCCGTTCGCCTCGCGAAAATTCTTACTGCGGCAACTCCTTCAAAAAGAGCTAAGCAGAAAGCCGTTTATAGCCGATATATTAACGGCACCAACTACTTCTACCGAGGCATGATGGCTGTAAAGGGTGCTTTTCATCGCCATTTAGGCCAATAGGTACAACCTTATGCATTTTTGGAGACAATCGATCCTATGAGCCGAAGAGAGGAACGCCGACAGGCCGCGACGGACGCAGCTCTTCGCGCTTTAGAGCGGTTTTGGCAACTTCGCTTGCCCGAACTGTTTCGGAGTCTTTATCGGCAGCAAGAACAACCGTTTCTCGGCCACTGCGAGTTTTTCCCGCTCGACGCCATTCTCGCCGGCAACGGCAGAGAGTATGGCATGCTTCCCCAACTGTTGCCCTTTGGACGCGCCGTAGACGAGGGCGGCCTTTATGGCTTCTATGCGCCGCGGCAGAAAACCGAGGTAGACCAATGGCCGGTGCTCTATTGGGACGAAGATGAGATGTTTCTACGCCCTGTGGCCTCCGACTTTGGGGCTTTTCTCCGCCATTGCGCTCTCGTTGGGCGTTATGAACTGGAAGAACAGTGGGCCGAGATGGAGCTTTACGACCCAGAACAGTATCAGCTGCTTGCCCACCTCGGGCTTACGCACTACAAAGATATCCCCTGCCCGCGCAACGAAACCGAACTGCATCTCGCCATCGTCGAATCAGACCCCCAAGCCGCCCTCAGTCTGTGCCATCTTGGATGTCGGCGTCGGGCAAACAACGACGACGAGCGGGCACTCGACTATTTTCATCGGGCTGCCGAGGCCGCCCCGTGGTTCGGTGACCCCTGCTACCTCATGGCCGATGTCTATCGGGAAAGAGGAGACCTTGCAAGAGCGACGGAGGAGTGGTGGGCGGTTTTAAATCATCTTATCCCGCTGTGTACACGAACTTGGGAATGGGACCTCGGTGCAGACCATCCGGAGGCCGACATCTATGAAGTCGCTGCCGACGCCTTGGTGCAATATAGCCGTCATGCCGATGCGCGCTTTCGTAGTGACCCCCTCTGGCACGTCGCCGTCTTTGACGATCCCTACGATCCTAAAGCGCGTGAAGTCCTCGGAAATACCTACCTAGCTCAGGGCAATTTCGAGGCAGCCGAGCGGGAGTTTCTCAACGCGCTTACCCTTGCCATCGGCGAAGAGAGCGACCAACCCGACCGCCTCTACGATTCCCTGATCATGCTTTATGAGCGCACCGGTCGCTCGCGCGAAGCGAGCCTCGCCCGTTATGACCGAGCGCTCCCACCGCCAAACGCCTAGGTTCGTAAACCCTTAGCCGGCTTTTTTGGAAAATAACGCGGAGCGCATCGTAAGGGCATCGTGCAAAAGCGCTCTAGAGGCTTTTGCGTGGGCGGCCACGGGGGCGAATACCTTGAATCTGCCGCCACTCATCTTGTACCTCCAAAATGAAACGCCGTACGCGGGGACCTGGCCACCCCGTAAGGCGCGCCACCTCGCCGCACTCAATGTAGGCCTGCTTTCTGCAGCGCTCAAGCACATAGTGCCGCGCGGCACGCTGCTGCGCCCATTCCATAACTCCGTCCCATGTGATCTCCGATGAGGTACCTGCAGGCAGGATAGGAGAAGTATCCTGAATCGCTACGGCCCGATGCTCCATGGGGGTTGCGACCAGCTTCTGTTTGGCCGAGTCTCTTGCACCGCTCTGTCTTTCTACCCCGGCAGCCTCCGCGACCTTAGAAAGAACGGGCAACCCCTCTGAGATGGAGGGGCGCTTGCCCGTCCGCTCTCCAACCGCCAATAGCTGCTGTTGCTCCTTTGGCATTTTTGTTCTCCTTCTACCTAGCCCCCGATTCCATAGGGGCTAGGTGCTTTCTTCCTAAGCCCCCTTATTAAACCAAAATATGTAGACGTTTGTCAACTACTTCTAGGAAAAATTTGTAGCGTGTCCCAGGGGGCCTCTGCTCCAAGGCGCTAGGTCGAAACAGGCTAGTTCTTGACAGGAATATTTGGGTTTTTAGCCAAAGACGACACATAAACCCTATCTAAAAAAGAATCTGTGACAAACGGCGATCTCGAAAATGACCTTTTTCGAGGTACTATAGAATGCAGGAACTGTATGGGAGAGGAGTCACAACACGGTCTTTGGAGAACGAGCAAGGTCTTTCAAAACGCGCATTCATACTTGCCCTGCTGCTGTCGCTCCTGGCAGGCTTTTGGGTGAGGCGCTCCGAGATCATGGTGTTGGCCACCCAGATTACCGAAAGTGTGCCCGCCATACCCGGCCTCGCGGCCCTTGCGCTGCTCATCGCCCTCAACTACCTGTTTCGCAACCTGCGCAAAGCCAGACCTTTTTCAACGGCAGAGCTGCTCACCGTTTTTCTCTTTGTAACCGTCAGCACAACCATCATGGGCATTGGGGTAACCCAATTCCTTTTCTCTTTAATGACGCTCCCCTTCTATCTGAAAACCAAAGATATCGTTCCCAATCGAGCCTACCTGCCGAAGTGGCTAGCGCCTCACAATCTGCAAGCCATCAAGCACCTCTACGAAGGTGCGCCTAACGGTGTGGTACCATGGCATCTCTGGATCGTTCCGTGTCTCTGCTGGCTCGGCTTCTTTTTGGCGCTCTGGTGGTGTTTGGCAAGCCTCATGGGGCTGCTCTACCATGCTTGGGCCGATGACGAACGGCTCTCCTTCCCTCTCGTTGCGCTGCCTCTTGAGATGTCGCAAACGGATGCCCAAGGCCCTCCTTTCTTTCGGAACCCATTGATGTGGTCCGGCTTCGCGCTTGCAGCCGTGTATAACCTCATCAACATTGCGCACGCCTTGGCCCCCGCCTTTCCCGCCATAGGCAAACAGTTCGATCTCTCCCCCCTCTTTAACTCACCTCCTTGGAGCGAGATGAAGCCACTTATTTTTCACATCCGCCCCGAACTTATCGGGCTGGGTTTTCTGGTCTCCACAGAGATAAGCCTTACGGTGTGGGTATCTTACTTCGTGCTGAAGCTGGCAGCGGTTTTCGGGGTAGCGCACGGCGCATCTCCCGGCCTTCTGCCTTACTTTCAAGAAGAGGGTATAGGCGCCTACATGGTGCTCGCCGTGCTGCTGATCTGGCTGGCTCGACACCGCCTTAAAGAGGCTTGGAAGCTGGCTTGGCGTGAGGGTGAGAGTGCCGTGCGCAGCACCGTCGGCCTTGAGGGGGAGGGCGTCGGCCTTGAGGGGGAGAGTGCCGTGCGCAGCACCGTCGGCCTTGAGGGGAAGGGCGCCCTGCTCCAGAAAATCGCCAGATTTTCTGGAGACCCCGGCGTCGGCAACGCGCGCTATCGCCGGCTTTGGCTAGGGTTTTTCGGCGGGTTTCTCATCTCTTGGGGCTATATGTGGATGGCCGGAATGGGCTGGTGGATCGCGCTAGCCTATCTCGCTCTCGTTGTGGCCGTCGCCATGGTTTACGGCCGACTTCGTGCCGAAGCCGGTGTTCCGCTCATCTGGTTATTTCCCTATCAACAACAAAAGGCCTTTTTTCTCTATACCTTCGGCTCGGCCCCGTTCGCCCGCAACAGCCCCTCCACCTTAACGATATGGGCGCTTTTTGTGTTTCTCGCCAGAGGCTATTTTCCTGAAATGACCGGCTACCAGATAGAGAGTTTAGAGATAGCCCGCCGCGTGAAGATTCGTGCGGCCAAACTTTTTCAGTTACTAGCCTTGGCGGTTGTGGTAGGCATTATACTCGGCTGGTATAACCATCTCGTGCCCTACTATCAACATGGGGTCGTGCAGTTGCGCGGGGAGATATGGGGCCAATGGTTAACGGAACCGGAGTATAGCGCCGCAACCGGCTACATGCACACTCCGAAACTTCCCGACATTCCGCGCATCTACGCCACCGTCATCGGGGCTCTGATCGCCTTCTTGCTATGGTGGTGTCGCATCCGCTTCACCGGCTTCTGGTTCCACCCCATAGGCTATGTAATGACCTGCAGCTATGGATCGCTTATTTGGGGGCCGTTTCTCGTGGTTTGGATCATCAAATCGCTTGTGCTTCGCTACGGTGGCATGCCACTTTATCGTCGGCTCATTCCCTTCTTTCTTGGCCTGGCCTTGGGACATTTTGCCGTTGCCGGCATTCTGTGGGGGCTTACGGGCGCCTGGGTCGGCAGCGCCGTGCAGGGCTATCCGGTCTTTTTTGGATAGCCCTAAATAACGTCGGCAAAACTCCGTTCCACATTCCGAAATACCATGGCACCTCCCACAAAGATCGCCACGGCGCTGACCACAGCGAAAACAATGCTGCCAAAAGAAGGCGGAGAAACCCCAAAAACCGCCCACCGGAAACCTTGCAAAATCACCGCCAACGGGTTCAGCATGTAGATGGCATGCCACTTACCGTGCACAGCGTTCGCTCCGTAGGCCACCGGGCTGGCGTAGAGCAGAATGTTGAGCAGCACCGGCATAACCTGGCGCACGTCCCGATAGGGCACCGCACCGGCGGAGCTGATACACCCGATGCCGAGCGCCATGATCAGCAAAAGGAAAAGCCAGAAAGGAAACAGCAGGATCGTCCAATGAACGCTTACATGGTAAGAAATAAGTAACACGATAAGCAGACACAGGCCGATACTGAAATCTAGCAGGCTGCCCAGCGCCGTAGATAACGGCAAGATCAGGCGCGGAAAGTAGATTTTGGAGATCATGTTGGCGTTGCCCAAAAGCGTTGCAATGGAATTGGTTATAATGCTGTTGAAAAGGTTCCACGCCATGGTGCCCACAAAGGCGAATAGAATATAGGGCACATGATCGCTGGGCAACTTGGCCACACGCCCGAAGACAAAGGTAAAAATGCCCGCCGAGATGAGCGGAATAATGATCACCCAGGCCACGCCCAAAACCGTTTGGCGGTAGCGCAAACGAATATCTTTCCCGGCCAAAGCGAGAAGGAGATCACGATAGCGCCACAGCTCCTTCCAATCTATAAGCTGCCATCCCTTAGGTGGCTGAATGGTGGTTAGCGGCCGTTTTGCCGCCTCTGGCAAGCTCTCTGTGCTCATTTCTTCTCTTTCACCAAAGCGTTCACGATGGGCTGAATGGTCAGCGCGAAGCTTTTTAGCACGTCCACGCTGCCCGGTCCTTCAGTATTGCTCATGCGTACCACCAAAGAACCGCCCCCCTCCCCCGTCAGCAACTTGCGCCAGGCATAAAACTTCTTTTGGGCGATGCCCCCCATGGGAATTTGGGCTAGATAGCCTCCCGCCAGGTAGTAGGCGAAATCTTCGGTATAGCCGTTCAGTGTGGCCTTCATGAAGTTGACCTCTTGCCCGTTCCAATTGAGTATCTTATGATCGAAAAGGGTCCATCCTTGTGCCGGGAAGCAGACGTTGGGGTCATGAAAATCGTCGTAACTCTTGCCCGTAATTAGCTCAAGGGTAACAACATGCCCCAGTGGGTCTCGATACTCCCTTTGAAGGATGGTGGCGGTAGGTAGTGCTTTCTGGACAGCTGGGTCTACCGGATCGTCTGCCACACACACCCAATCGCCGACATGGCGCGGGAAGTTCTCGATGGGCACCGGGTGCGGTGCGGCGAACTTCAGCCGACCAAACCCCAAATTGGCCCCCAAACCCAATAACAGAAGGGCACAGACCAAAAAGCTATAGCGTCTTTGCTGCATACGCTCCCCTCCTAACCTCCATGTAACGCGACCTCCGCCTCCGCAGGCTGTTGGTGGGCTTTCTCCAGTGCAAACCGGCTTCTGTCGCATCCCATGTATTTGCCCACCGTGAGAAAAAGCACACAAGAGAGCGCGATCACGAAGAAATCGGCATACTCGTGTGCAATATGAAAGGCATGTTCGCCGAACTCTGTTCCGATAAAGATAAGACCGGCGATGCGCACCACATTGGCCGTTAACGCCACCGGCAGTGCCAGAAGGGTAAGTAGAAGCCAACGCCTTCGGGGCAGTGCAAAAAACCAGCCGTAAAGCACCGCAAAGCAGAAAAAGGCCAACAGCTTCTTAAATCCGCTACAGGCTTCGGCCACATCCAGAGTCATCCCAGGAATCTGAATGGTGTTGCCTTGCCGAATGAGCGGAAAGCCCAAAGTCTGCATAATGCCGGCAGAACCGATGGCGCTGAGATGCTGAATCCAGACATCCGGCGGATTGATGATCGGCATGGGCACCGGGGCAGCAAGTAACAGCACCAACACGGGAAACCGTGCGGCTCGCCAGAGTTCCCGCCCATGAAGGGCCAGAATGCAGCCGGCCACCACCGGTGTAAGCGAGGCCATCATAAGGAAGCGCACCCGCAAGAACCACCCTACCCACTCCATCAAGACGCCGAGCGCGATCCAGAAAAAGCCCACGGGGTCTGGAGCCGGTCGCGCCGCACGTAAGCGATCTTTTTGAAGATAGAGCAGTCCGATCGCGATGGGGGGAATGAGCACGCCGTAGGAGTAGATACCACTTTGAATTTGAAAGGGGATCACGTCTAGGAATACCGGCATATAGAGCGCTATGGCTGCTAAGATAACCAGCCAAATATGCAGTGGCCAATGCCCCACTTCCACCAAGGTATCCAACAGCTCTTTTTGCCAAGGCGGTGTTGTCGGGGTTCCTTGTTTTGATGCTTCAGACATTCTGCCTTCTCTCTCCAGACACGACTTTACGATGCTTAGCCATCTCCTCTTCGATGATCTGCCGCATACGCTCCTTAAATACCGAGGTATCAAACCGTTGGGCGTGTTGGCGCATAACATGGATATCGAACGCAAGGCTTTCGGCACGACAGAGGGCCTCACACAAGCTCTCTACGCTTTGTTCGGAGAAGAGCACACCGGTAACTCCATCCACCTGCGTATCGAGCGCCCCGCCGGCCGCGTAGGCGATAACGGGGCAACCGCAAGCGTTTGCCTCTACCGGTGATATGCCAAAATCCTCCTGACCCGGCATGATGTAGCCGCGTGCATGTGCCATAAGCTGAACCAACTCGGCGTCGCTTACACGCCCGAGGAACTCGACGGTAGGCCCTGCGATCCGCCGGAGATAGGCCTCTTGGCGTCCGCTCCCCACCACCTTCAGAGGCCTTTTCAAGCGATTGCAAGCCTCTATTGCCAAGTCCAACCGTTTATACGGCGCAAAGCGTGCCGCCACGAGGTAGTAATCCTCTTTTTGCTCGGAGGGCTTGAAACGGCTTGTATCCACGGGAGGATAGACGATATCGCACTCACGGCGATAGAAACGGGCGATGCGCTGGGCCACCACCGTGGAGTTTGCGATATACCGATCGATTCGCAGGGCGGCCACGACATCCCAGAGCCGCAAGCGATGAAGCACCGGCTCCAGGAGAACGCGCTCCAGTCCTCCTATCTCTTCTCTCTCCAGGTAGGCATGGGTCATCCATCCAAAACGCATAGGGGTATGTGTATAGCAGATGTGCACCGTATGCGGCTGCGTTATCACCCCCTTTGCGAAGGCCGATGAGGAGCTAATGACCAGATCGTAGTCCTGAAGGTCGAACGACTCAAAAGCCAAAGGATAGAGAGGCAAAGCGAGGCGATGCGTTTTTTTCAGGGCCGGCAAGCGCTGTAGAAAGCTTGTGCGGATGTCCCAACTTTGAAAGCTTGCGGGCATGGCTTCGGGCACATAGACAGAGGTATAGACGGGCGCTTCCGGAAACATTTCATGAAGCACCTCAACAACTTTCTCTGCCCCACCCATTTGAGCCAAATAGTCGTGGACGATAGCGACCCGCATGGCCGATTCCCTTCTGTAGGCATTGCCAGGTGCCTGCTTTTAGGGCACCTGGCAATCAGACTTAGGCTGCTAGAAGCCCGCCAAGATGCGCAAGAGGTTAGCGCTTGACAGAATTTGGAACATATCGCTCAGCCCGAACCCATGCTTTTTGGATGGAACGTAAATGAAGTCGCCGGCGTTCAACGGAACGTTGACACTTTGGTCTCCATGGAAGTAGCGATTCAGGTCGACAACCTGTATGGCGCCCTGCTTCTTCAGTTGGTTGAACATCCATTTTGAGTCCTTGGCCTGCTTAGGATACTTTTGAGTCAACTCGGCCTCTAGCTTATTCTCTAGATCGGTGTGGATCACCTCTACAGCACTTATATTGGCATCTTGCGATGGCCCTCCACGCCGATTGATGGCATCCCACAGCCTATCGCCGGGGCGAAAGTCGTAAGGCCCTTGGCCTTGCACAGCGCCGTAGATGTAGACGATATTCATCTGGCGTGGTATGAGAATACTATCGCCGGGTTGGAGGGTAAGGTTCTGTGAAGTATCCCCATCTAAGTAGAATTTCTGAAGGTCTATGGGGATCGTTTTTCCATCGCGGGTAATGGTAGCGGCGGAAAGATCGGCCTCTCCCTCAATATAACCACCTGCGCGCGAGATAGCGTCGGCCACGGTCATCTTTTTTTCGTAGGGGAACTGACCGCCCTGCTTGACTTCGCCCAGGACGGTTACAAACTGATAAAGCTTTGGAACGTAGATGATATCCCCCTCGTGCATCAAAATGTTCTCAGGTGAATCACCTTTTGTCTCTGGGTTACTTAGGTCAAGAGTTTGCGATGTTCCGTCCTCATGGGTCACAGTAACATGGCTAAGGTCTCCTATGTCACCTCCACCGCCCATAGCGGAGATGACATCGAGAATACGCAGGCCGGGGCGCATTTCCACTGTGCCGGTTCTGGGTGTATATCCGTAGACGACGATCGCGTCTTGAGGTCGCTTTTGCACCAAGTACACGCTTACACTTGGATTGACAACATACTTAGACCACGCCTGGGTTAGCATGGCGGCGACCTCTTCGACCGTTTTTCCTAAAACGTTGATAGGTGAATCGGCCAGCAGGGGAGGTGTGAGCTTGCCATCGGGAGGAATCTGTATGTCACCCATTGTAAGATCGGGGAAATTAACAACATGGATCGAAATCACATCTCCCGGACCTAACAGGTACTTAGACACCACCTTCGTGGGCGGAATCTGCGTATCCGAGCCGTTAGCCGGCAGCGTGGTGGGTGCCGTCTGGGCGACGGCCTTAAGCGATAGCAGCGCGAAAGCTAATAGCAGGATCAATTTACCGATTCGCATCGCAACACTCCTTTGGCCAAAGACCATCCTTTGCAACAGAAAACCTTTTTGAGTAACAGGTCTCATTGGTTTGAACCCTCCTCTTCCTGAGGAAGCGCGATCTCCTCCGACGCGTTCGTCTCCGGCGCAAGGGAAGGCACAGCGGGTTTGTCCTTTTCCGGCGTGTGCCCGTTTCGTGCGCTCTTACCATTCTGGCTATAGTAATAGTAGCTGTGGTAATTTCGAGCGGTGCGCGTATCCGAGCGATTGATGAAGAAAAGCAGCTTTTTCGGCTCGGCCGCGCGCAGCGCCTCTGCCGTCTCCAGCGTTGTGACCTGATCGGCCATATCGAGACTGACCACCTGCAGAATACAGTCGCAGAGTGGTGCCAGCACCAGCGCATCGGCCACCACCGAACAGGGCGGCGTATCTATCAGAATAAGGTCGGCCTCCTTACGAAGATAGGCTATCAGTTCGGCCATCGTAGGCAACGCCAGTAGATCGGAGGGATTCCGATCCGGTGTGCCGCTGTGGAGAATGGTCAGATAGGGCGTATCGGAGCTAACAAGAGCGTCCTCAGCGCTTACCGCACCGATCAACACTTCGGCCAGCCCGATCTTCTCGTTGGTCCGGAATATCTGGTTTATCGAGGGGTGCCGTAGGTCGGCATTCACGAGAATGACCCGTTTACCGGCGCGAGCGGCAGATCGGGCCAATGAGGTAACGGTGATGGATTTCCCTTCACCAGGAAGAGCGCTTGTCACCATAACCACCTGGCTGCCGCCTAGGTCTTCATGGCTGATGTCACGCAAAGCAAGCGCGAGGTTCGCTCTGGCCAAACTATAGGCTTCCGCAATGGGGCCTACCGCTTCGCCGGCTTGAAGTGCGCGCATCTGGGCACCCGATATCCGTGGCAACGTACCGATTACCGGGCCGGGCAGCATGCGACGGGCAATCTTAAGCGAGCGCACTCGACTATCGTTCTGCTCCAACAGAAGCATGGTGGCGATGCCCAGCACAACGCCGATAAGAGCACCAAAAGCGTAGTTACGCCAAATAACCGGGCTAGAAGGATCGGAGGGCACGGTTGCCAACTGGGCAATTTGAATATTCGGCTGAGCTGCAGCGCGGTTCGCATAGGCCGAGTCGAGGCTATTTTTTAGCTGCTTATAAACGCCCTGTGCCGAATCGAGATTCTGTTCCAGCTTCTGATATTGCTCATAAAGCAAAGGCAGGGTTTTCAACTTATCGGCAATGGATGCTTGCTGCTCGGTTGCCTGGGCGAGCTGTTTTTGATCGGCCAACAGAGTCACTAAGGCCAGACGATAGTTCTGTTGCAATTGCGTGTGATTATTAAGAGATGGAATCTTGCTGTTAACGATGGCCGCTAAATCTCTATCGAGTTTCTCTTTGGCCATTTTTACACGCGCCTCATCGTTTGGAATGATCCCGGGATAGAGTGGCGTGTACTTAAGCCGATCCTGTTGCAGCTGCTGCACGGCAGCGTTATACTGTTGTTGGTCTTGTGAAATCGTGTCAGGGTCGATCACCGTGCGGTTTTTAACGATGGCATCGTTTTCCGCGGCCAGCTGCTGCTTATAGAGCGAGTAGGTCTGCTGCTCACCTGCGATTTTCGTTTCTAGCTGACGAATCGATTCGGAGAGATTGTTATAGGCGCCAAGAAGCGCCAGCTGCTGAGCACCGATGTCGGTTAACCCGTATTTTTCTTTAAAACGTGTCTCTGCCGCAAGCGCCTGAGCATACTTCTCTTTGGCCACGGCAACACGTTGTGCGAGGTTGTTGATGGCACTGGTGGCATACTCGTCAACCAGTTCGCGCTTATACTGCAGAAAGGCGTGTGCTACAGCGTTGGTTAGCAATGTAGCGACCTGCGGGTCGCCATAAGTAACCGAAATGGTGATCAGCTGCGTGCCTTGCGGGTTCTCGACATCAAGTATCTTTAGGAAACGTTTGGTAGAAAGTGTGGGAACGGCGAGGCCATTGGAGTTTCTTTGGGCCCAGTCAAGAGAGCGCGCGGCGATCTGATCGGTCTGCAGCAGTTGCATTTCGGTGGCCGGGCTCTCCATCTGCACGGCATCACGCGTATTTTGGTCTGCTCCGGCAAGCCCTGGAGGTTGTGGCTGCACCAGAAGCGATGCCTGCGGCGACCACTCTTTGGGCATATACTTGGTAACCAGGGCCGTTACCCCTAAACACAGCGCCAATACAACGATAAAAGCCCACCCCCGTCGCCACACGATCCCTAAGGTATCACGAGCGCTTGGTGCGGGCGTTGCATCCACTATCATCTGAGGCGAATTCATCGGGTCAAATGCCTCCCTGCTATCAAAAGGTTTTTCCTTCTTAGGCTCTTAATTTTCGCGTTCCTTAAGGCCGGCCGCCGGAGAAGAAGAAAGCCTGTTCTGTCTCCTCTGACCTAAGCCCTACACAAAGTGTTTGCACTTATGTATACTGCAATTTTCGTGCCAAATTTTTTGTCGACTCGCCGACAGACTCATTTTTCACGAAAATAGGCGACCTCTATTTTCGGCCAGAACGCACAGCTCTTTAGACCGTAATCATTACAGGCCGTCCGCTAGATAATTCCCAGCCGTTTCCCCACCTTTTCAAACGCCATGAGCGCATCGTCGAGATCGGCTTTGGTGTGCATGGCCGAAGGCATGGTACGAACGCGTGCTTTCCCTTTTGCCACTGTGGGGTAGACGATGGCCAGAGCCATAACCCCCTCCTCAAAAAGCCCACGCTGCAGCTGCTGTGCTCGGCCCTCGTCGCCAACCATCACCGGCGTTATGGGCGTTACCGACACCCCTGTGTCGAAACCGAGTTTGCGCAGCCCCTCTTTCCAGTAGCGCGTATTCTCCCAGAGCCGCTCCGTTAGCGAACTATCGCTCTCCATCAGCTCGATGGCTGCTATCACAGCCGCAACAACGGCCGGTGGCTGCGCCGTGCTGAAAAGAAAGGGGCGAGCCCGCTGCGTTAGCCAGTCTATAAGGCGAGCGCTCCCCGCAATATAGCCGCCCATCACTCCAACCGCTTTCGAGAGCGTGCCCAATTGAATATCAATGCGCTCGTGCACCCCAAAGTGATAGGCCGTCCCTCGTCCGCCGCCCATAACGCCCGACCCATGCGCGTCGTCCACCATAACGGCGGCATCGTATCGCTCGGCCAACTCCACGATCTCCTTTAAAGGGGCTACGTCCCCATCCATGCTGAATACGCCATCGGTAATAATAAGCCGTTTCTTGGCACCCTGCGATTCTTTCAAGGCCTCTTCAAGGGCGTTCATATCGAGATGCTTGTAGATTTTGCGCTGTGCCTTCGAGAGGCGCACGCCGTCAATAATGCTCGCATGGTTCAGCTCATCGGTAAGAATCACATCCTCCGCATCGGTGATGGTTGGAATCACCCCGGCATTGGCCGTGAAGCCGCTTTGAAAGACCAGCGCCGCCTCCACATGTTTGAACGCCGCCAAACGCCGCTCTAACTCCATGTGCAGGCTCATCGTTCCGATGATCGGCCGAACCGCTCCCGCCCCGGCCCCCCACCGTTCAACGGCGCGAATGGCCGCCTCTTTGACCTTGGGATGGTTGGCCAACCCAAGATAGTTGTTGCTGGAGAGATTGATAACCCCCTTTTTTCCGTTCACGGTGATGCGTGCCTCCGAAGGAGTATCCATCACCACCAGCGGTTTGTAGAGGTTCTGCTCCTTCAAGCCCTCTATCTGCACCTCGAGCCACTGCAACAGTGTGCCGTTCATGCCCTTATCCTCTTTCCATACTTCCGCATAATGAAGCGCTATATCTCATTGTAGCCCATTAAGCGCCCCTGCGTAATGACAGGCCGCTTTGTGCCCCGTTTTAATTTCTCGCAGCACGGGCACCTCCTGAGCGCAGCGATCTTTGGCAAAGGGGCAACGCGTGCGAAAGCGACACCCGCCGGGCACCTCGATGGGGCTGGGTGGCTCGCCTTCAAGCAGTTTTCTCGCACTACGACGCGATGGATCGGGACGTGGCGCCGCCGCAAGGAGCATCTGAGTGTAGGGATGGAGCGGGCTTTGAAAGATCGCCTCCGTCGGCCCCTCCTCCACGATCACGCCTAAATACATGACGGCCACCCGATGCGCAAAATGCCCTACCATCGTCAGATCGTGGGAGATCAGCAGGTAGGCCATGCCCAGGCTCTCTTGCAGATCGAGCAAGAGATTGAGCACCTGGGCACGAATGGAGAGATCGAGCGCCGACGTAGGCTCGTCCAAAACAAGCAACTGAGGCCGCGTGGCGATCGCGCGCGCAATGCCGATGCGCTGGCGCTGCCCCCCCGAAAACTCGTGCGGATAGCGCTCCGCAGCAGAAGATGGCAATCCTACGCTCTCAAGGAGCTGACATACCCGTGCAAAACGCTCCGCCTTTGTATCTACCAAGCGATGCGCCAGCAACGGCTCGGCCACAATGTCGCCAACTAAAAGACGGGGGTTAAAGGCGGCGAAGGGGTCTTGAAAGACCAGGCCGATCTCACGACGCAACCGGCGTAAAGATTCCCCTTTCAGGGAGCGCACATCCTGTTCCAGAAACCGAATCTCGCCCTCATCCGGTTCGATCAACCGCAAAAGAGCGCGCCCTACGGTGGATTTGCCGCAGCCACTCTCCCCCACAAGCCCCAACGTCTCGCCCTTCGCAATGGAGAGGTCTACTCCATCCACGGCGCGAATCCATGCACGTCGCCAACGCCCGTCTGCACGCTGCAGCGTGGAGAAGTGCTTCTTTAGCCCTCGCACCTGAAGCAGCGGCGATTGGCTCATCGTTTCCCCCAACAAGCAGACACCCGATTGGCTATCTCCTGCCCAATAGCTAAAGAGGCCGTGGCCGCTGGTGACGGCGCATTGCACACATGCAGCGCGTTGGGAGCCTCCAAAATAAGAAAATCATCTACCAGCTTCCCATCAGGAGTAACCGCCTGCGCACGAACCCCGGCGCCGTTAGGGATCAGGTCGCTCTCGCGTATATCCGGCACCATGCGCCGGACGCTCTGCGCAAACAGAGCGCGACTTGTGGAACGCCGTATCTCTCGAAGCCCCTCGCGCATATGGGGCAATACAAGCCGCCAAAACCCCCTATAACCGATGCACTCCCAGCAGTCCCTAAGACTGAAATCCCTTCGTGTGTAGCCCTCGCGCTTTAAACTGAGCACCGCATTGGGGCCGGCATGGACGTGGTCGTCTATCGTTCGGGTGAGATGGACCCCTAAGAACGGAAAAGCGGGGTCGGGAACGGGGTAAATAAGCCCCTTGATCAGCTCGGCACTCGCGCTTTGCAGGGTATAGTACTCCCCGCGAAAAGGCAGAATACGCACCGGCGGACGTAAGCCGGCCCATTGCGCCACCCGATCACTGAAAAGGCCGGCACAGTTTACAAGAAACCAACAGCGAAAATCGCCTTGGCTCGATACCAGCGTGATGGAGTTTGTCTCGGGCCGCACCCCCATTAAGAGCGTGTTCAACCGCATTTCGGCCCCGCGCGCTTCCAACTCCTGGGCAAAGGCCCGGCACACCTGTCTGAAGTCCACCACGCCGGTTGTCTCTACCCGCAGCGCCGCCACGCAGCGTACGTGAGGTTCCCACCGTTTCGCCTCTTCCGCATTCAAAAGCTGGGTAGGAATGCCGTTCTCCACCGCCCGCTGCTGCAAATCTTTTAGGCGAGGAAGCTCTGTTTCGTCGCAGGCTACAATCAGTTTGCCGCAGATGCGATAGGGAATCGCGTGGCGATCACAGAAGGCGATAAGAGCTTCCCGTCCTTGCTTACAGAGACGCGCTTTCGCGCTCCCCGGCCGATAGTAGATGCCGGAGTGGATAACCCCACTGTTGTGCCCAGACTGATGCGCCCCCCAGTGGTTCTCTTTCTCAATAACCAAAAGGTTCGCGGAGCCGAATCGCTCTTGAAGCGCGAGACAAGTGGCCAGGCCTACCAAACCGCCGCCTACAACGGCAAAATCGAACGTCTGCGCCATTTTAGAACGATCGCACCAAAATCGTCCTCAGCGCTTCACGCCGCCTCTCAAACTCCGCATCCGATAGCGCCGGCATGGCCCCTTCTGTGGAAAAGGCTCTTTCAAGCGTAATCCAGGAGCGACAGCCCTCGTAGGCCTTCTGAAAAGGCAGGGAGATCGGTTGAGGAAGCACATAGACACGCAGCACGAGGAGGGTCAGCGGATCGTACGGGTTGAAATCGAAGCGTTGGCGCACATACTCTGCGTTCCAGATATGCTCTTCGCCGGCGGCCATTACCTGCTCTTCAGAACAAGCTTGCAAAACGTCGGTCACAACCGCATAAGAGGACAGTACTACCAATCGAGGGTCTGACGGCGACGACAGCACCTCCAACTCGCTCTTATAACGGTCTTGCAGCAGTTCAGCCCGTTGGTGTTCAAAAGTAGGGAACAGAAAGAATTCGGGGTAACGCGGCACAAAACGCCCCTCTTCCTCTCGCAATCCCCCCTTGCGAATCAGCAAGAGCTGCCGCCCCTCCTGCAGCGTTTTGCAGGCGAGCGCCCACTCTTTTAAGGCCCTATCGTTCGTGTTCAACATGGCCCGATACGCTCAGAAACGGATTATGCCGCTTCTCTTCACCGATGGTGGTCGGCTCTCCGTGCCCAGGCAGGACGCGGGTTTCGTCCGGCAGTTTCAAGAGACGATTGTGAAGCGACGCCATCAGTTGTTCTGCCGATCCGCCCGGCAGGTCTACCCTACCGATACTGCCACGAAACAGGCAATCCCCAACAATGGCTGCATCCTCCACCAGGAACGTAACATGTCCCGGCGCATGTCCCGGCGTATGTAACACTTTTATAGAGAGTTCACCGAGCGGTAGCTCCTGACCGTCTTCCAGAAGAATCTCCGGCTCTGGCGAGGGTTCTACCTCCATCTGAAAAGCGTTCGCCTGCTCAGGCACCGCACGTAGCAGGTCTAGATCGGCTTTGTGCAGGGCGATGGGGGCACCCGTCCAGGCCGAAAAGAAGGCGTTGCCGGCCACATGGTCAAGATGCGCGTGGGTATTTAGGATGTAGCGGAGGCTGTAGCCGAGCTGCTCTATTTCGGGAAGAAGTTGTTCACTATCGAAGGAGGGGTCTACAAGCGCTGCCTCCCCGGTGACCTCGTCCACGATGAGGTAGGTATTGTTGTCCATTGGACCGAGTAGGTGGCGATAGATAGGCATTATCGTGCTTGCCTTTGCTGTGGGGTAAATTTCTTTGCACGGTGTGCAAAACTGACCATAAGAACACGCAAGCGGTGCTCTTTCGCTAAATTATACCCAACTTCCCATAAAAATCGAGACAAGGGGCCCTGTCGCAAACACCGGGAATTGTCCCATCGCCTCTTATGGCGGCAGAGGACACTCTAAGTCAACTTACGCCCCGTTTCAAAACCCTCCACAGCAACTCCCCTCTCCGCTATCGCCCTGCAAAGGGGGCCTAGAAACAGCAATTAGCAAGTAGGGGCAGGCCCTTCCGCCTGCCCTAACAATGGCCAATCATAGAAGGATAACCACAGTTCTCACCCCCCTTCCCCTATCAGGGAGAGGGGCACCTCGTGGTGGGCGTCCTCGCGGACGGCGCCTTTGCGGCCAGAAAGATTACCTTACTCGTCTCTTTCTCTGGCCGCTGCATCGCCGTGCGCTAGCACCTTCCGAATCGTGGGAAAGGACGGGATAGGGGGCGAGTGAGGTAGGCTTGCTTCTACAGCCCCCACCCCCACTCCCCTCCCCCAATTTGGGAGAGGGGAGACCAATAAGTTCATCGGCAGTTTTCTATGATAACCTTCCCTTCGACAACTCAACACAACCGCCCCCTTTCTCCCTAATAGGGGGAAAGGACGGGATAGGGGGCGAACAAGATAAGCTCACTTTGCTAACTGGCTCTAGAACCGTGAAGCCGGCAGTCTCTACAATCCCATTCCCATTTCTCAGAACCAGTAGGGATTGAAATTCAAGATTTCTCGCCTCCGGCTCGAAATGACAGTTGTAGTATCGGCTCGAAAGGACAGTTGTTTATCTCGTCTGTGGCACGAAAGCACAGTTGTACCGCCGACGCTTCAAGCCCCCACCCCCACTCCCCTCCCCCAATTTGGGAGAGGGGAGACCAATAAGTTCATTGGCAGTTTTCTATGATAAGCTTCCCTTCAGGAACTTAACACAACCGCCCCCTTTCTCCCTAATAGGGGGAAAGGACGGGATAGGGGGCGAGCAAGATAGACGTGCTCTATGAGTTAGCTCTAGAACCGAAGCAATTGGCAGCGACAGCAACCCTACCCTCTCAGAACTGGTGGGAATGGAAACGCAAGATTTCTCGCCTCCGGCTCGAAATGACAGTTGTAGTATCGGCTCGAAATGACAATTGTCTATCTCGCCTTCAGCTCGAAAGGGCAGTTGTCCACCTTGCTTCGGCTCGAAATGATAGGCGTATCGCCGGCTCGTCAAGGCACACGCCCTTTCCCTCCATGAGAATGAAATGAGAAGACCTCTCAGCTTCGCTTCGAGGTGCCATGATCGCCGAGGCCCTCCCCCTCAAGACCGATACAGGCGTCCCCAGAAAATCTTGCGATTTTCTGGGGCAGGGCGCCCTGCCCCCTCTTAAGTCGTCGGTAATCGTTCCTGAAGCCCTACCGCTCACCAGGGCGAGGGCAAGCCACCGACCTTAGGAGGTGGCCGTTGACAGGTTTCTTTTGTCAACCAGAGTCTTTTGATGAATTTATCGTCTTGTTATCGCTTCGCCAGGTTTCTGTGGAGTTGGCTCGGATGCAGAGGCGGCCCAGCGACGCACAATAAGCCGTGCCCCACGCCCATAGGTAAAGTAGGCCCTTGCCCAGTTGAGCATTACCAACAGCCGATTGGCAAAGCCAATGAGAAAATAGATGTGTACGCCCAGCCAAAGCGCCCAAGCGACAAACCCCTTTAGGCGCACTGCAGGGAAACCGCCTCTTTTTGCCCCTCGATAAAACACGGCAAAGTGGCGGCCTACGGTGGCAAGGTCTCCTTTATCAAAATAGCGAAAAGCGGGTGGTTGAGGCCGCCCCTCCACCCGAGCGCGTATTACATGGGCTACATAGGTACCCATTTGAATGGCAGTTGGCGCCACCGCCGGAAGGGGCTTGCCGTCTTGCTCAAAATAGGCGGCATCGCCGATGATGAAAATTTCAGGATGGCCCGGCACACTGAGATCGGGAGCAACCTTTGCGCGTCCTACCCGGTCGGTTGGGGCGCCGACCCAACAGGCAGCAGGAGAGGCCACATTGCCGGCCGACCAAATAACGGTACGAGCCAAGAGACGCTCTCCGCTCTCCAGCATCACGCCCTCTTGGTCAATGTGCGTTACTTTAACACCGGTTCTTACCTCAACGCCGTTCCGTTCCAAAAAGCGCGCAGCCGCAGCGCTCAATTCCGGTGGAAAGGTGGGGAGGATGCGCGGCCCGGCTTCAACAAGCACAATGCGCGCAGAGCGCGGGTCTATATGGCGAAAATCTCGCACGAGCGTAAAGCGTGTCATCTCGGCGATCTGCCCGGCCATCTCCACGCCGGTTGGCCCCCCTCCTACCAGCACAAAGGTTAACCAGCTATCACGCGCTGCGGCATCCTCTTCCATCTCGGCCATCTCGAACGCTGTCAGAATGCGCTGGCGCACCTCCATTGCATCGGCGATCTCCTTCAACCCAGGCGCAAACCGCTCCCACTCCTCATGGCCGAAGTAGCTATGCCGTGAGCCGGTCGCCAACACCAGCATGTCGTAAGGTATCTCGCCTCTATCGGTTAGAACATGGCGACGCCGTGTGTCCACGCCGATCACCTCGGCCATCATCACCTCTGTATTCCGCTGGCGGCTTAAAACAGAGCGAATGGGAGCGGCGATCTGTTCGGGTGAAAGGCCGGCGGTTGCCACTTGATAGAGAAGCGGCTGAAACAGGTGATGGTTGCCTCTATCTATAAGCGTTATGTTAACCGGCGCCCTTTTCAAGCCTTTGGCCGCATAAAGGCCCCCAAACCCGCCACCCACGATCACCACTCGCGGTCTATTCTGCTTATTGCCACTGTTCGTAAATGCCATCTTGCTACCGCTCCACCAATCCTTTGTTACCTGCTACTACGATCTGTCCTCAACCCTCGATACCAATTCGTGAAATTTTTCGCAATCTGGCCGGATAAGGACGATAAAAGCCTCTGTTTGAAGGTAGAATAGATTAGAAGGTCTTAAAAAGAGCTGAGGACGCACGAAAGAAGGATTGAATGAAGTTTCAAGCTCAACAACTGTGGAGAGCGCTATCCAACCGGCTCGCCCCAACAAGAAGCCACTTTCCCACCTATGCGTGGATCGTGCTCGGCTATAATATCTTGGTGATCGTCTGGGGGCAGGTGGTGCTTGCTTCAGGGTCGGGAGATGGTTGCGGAGATCGTTGGCCTCTTTGCGGGGATCATCTCATTCCAACTTTCAAACGGCTCGCCACCCTCATCGAGTACCTTCATCGTCTCTCGACCGGTGTAGATACGCTGCTCCTGCTGATCCTGGTCGCGTGGGCTTTTCTGGCATTCCCCAAGCGCCACCCGGCGCGTTTCGGGGCATTGCTCGCCCTTCTCTTCACCTTCTTCGAGGCGATTCTCGGTGCCATCCTGGTTCTCTTCGGCCTGGTAGACAAGAACACCTCGGTGGCGCGCGTTATCGCCATGTCGGCCCATCAATCCAACACGCTGCTTCTACTGGCCTCTATTGCGCTTACCGCCTGGTGGGGCTCTGGAGGGGCAAGGATACAGTGGAGCCATCAGGGCATCGTGGCCAAATTGCTGTTGGGTCTGCTCATCACCGTGCCCATCGTGGCCATTAGCGGTGCCATCGCAGGGCTTGCCGATACGCTCTATCCTTCGCATAACTTAGCCCAAGCCATCGGCGACGATTTCCGCAGCGGAACCCCCTACCTCGTCCATCTGCGGGCGTTCCACCCGTTCTTGGCCGTTCTTGTGATGGTTTTTGCCTGCTATGTGGCCTCACGTATATGGCAATTGAGACCTACCCTGCACACGAAACGCTATGCGCAACGGGTGTATCTTCTTTTCTTTATCGAACTGACGGCAGGTGTCGTGAACCTCAGCCTGCTGGCACCTATCTGGGCGCGCGGTCTTCACCTGCTTATTGCCGATCTGCTCTGGGTTAATGTGGTGCTGCTGGCTGCGGCCGCCCTACCAAAACACTATGTCGCTACAAGAAATGCATGAATCTGTCTATTTACCGGAAGCCGCAACCGTGCACGCTCCGCGCACGGTAAGTTGGCGCAGCTACCTTGCACTTACCAAACCGCGTATTATTAGCCTGTTGCTCTTTACGGCGCTTACGGCGATGTTCATCGCTTCCGACGCGCAGCATCCGGTTACGTGGATGGCTTTCTTGGCCGTAGCCATCGGCGGCTATATGGCCGCAGGAGCCGCCAACACCTTCAACATGTTGATAGACCGCGACATTGATGCCACCATGGTTCGCACGGCAGAACGCCCCACCGTTACCCAAGAGATCACGCCCCGCAATGCGTTTCTCTTCGCCGCTGCCCTTACCGTAGGTTCCTTTGGGTTGCTTTGGGCGGTTACCGGGCTGCTCTCCGCCCTCATGGCCTTCTCCGGCCTGCTCTTCTACGTCGTTATCTACACGCTGCTTCTAAAGCGACGCACGACCCAAAATATCGTTATTGGAGGAGCAGCCGGCTGCTTCCCCCCGCTGGTGGGTTGGGCTGCCGTCACACATCACCTCGCCCCCATGGCATGGCTGCTCTTTGCCATCATCTTCTTCTGGACTCCGGTGCACTTTTGGGCACTTGCCTTGCTCATTAAAGACGACTATGCACGCGCCGGTGTCCCGATGCTGCCGGTGGTTCGCGGAGATAAAACCACAGTAGATCAGATCGCGCTCTATACGGTGCCAACCGTTCTTACCACGCTGCTGCCGCTCAAAATCTACGCGTTAGGAACGTTCTATCTCATTAGCAGTGTGCTTATCAACGTAGGGCTTATCTACTACGTCTACCGCATTCATCGAAACCCATCACGCCCACAGGCGCTCTGGCTGTTCAAATACTCCATGATCTACCTCGCTCTCATCTTTCTGACGATGGCCATCGCTCGGCACATTTAACCAACTCCTTGAAGCCGCTATAATATAAGCGGTTCTGAGTTAAGCCTTCAAACTCTTTAGAGGAGCGTCGTATTCGTGCCGCACAGCCATTCCAAAGAAAACCGAATCACCCCCCTCTCCCGTCGCGAGGCCCTCTTGATGGGAAGCGGCGGGCTTCTCTCCATTCTCACCGGCTGCACCACCGGCCGCAGCCAAAACGCCACCGAGCAGCGAAACGCGCTTCGCTATCCTCTTACATCCCCACCAACCACCCTCGACCCCGCCACCGTTCAGGATGGCACCACCATTGACCTGCTTCAGAACATCTACGAAGGCCTTGTCATTTGGAATACCAAGAGCGAGGTTGTCCCTGGCGTGGCAGAGAGATGGGAGGTTAGCAACGGAGGACGCACCTACACCTTTCATCTCCGGCGCGGCGTGCGATTCCATAATGGGCGCGAGGTCACCGCGGCAGACTTCAAGTACAGTATAGAACGCGCTTGCGACCCGGCCACCAACTCCCAAACCGCCTACACCTACCTGAACGACATCGTAGGGGCACTCGACTGTCGGGCAGGGAAAGCAAAAGGCGTAGCCGGCGTGAAAGTGCTCGATCCCTACACCCTTCAGATAACCATCGACTCACCAAAATCCTACTGGCTCGATAAGATGACCTATCCGACGGGTTATGCCGTATGTAAAGAGGCCATTGAACGCACCGGCGGCATCATTGACGCCACCTCAGCCGTAGGTTGCGGCCCGTTCCGCATCGCCTCTCCTCAAGACTACCGCAGCGACTATCGCATTGTGCTCACCGCCTTTGCAGACTATCATGGAGGCCGCCCAAAGCTTTCCTCTATCGTTCGTCCGGTTCTTACCGACGCCTCCACACGTCTCAACCAGTATGAGGCAGGCGAACTCGACCTCGTCGGCATCGCCCCCTCCGACCTCGACCATGTGAACCAAGACCCCAAACTCAAACCCGATCTGCACAGCTTTCCACGGGCGAGAATATGGTATTTAGCGTTGAACCAAGCGGCGGCCGGTTCGCCCTTTGTCAGCAAGCCGGTGCGTGTTGCCTTCAACATGGCTATAGACAAGCAGGAGGTCGTGCGGGTCGCGCTGAAGAATGTGATGACACCGGCCAACAGCATTGTGCCCCCCGGAATGGGAGGCTACATGCCCACGGCCAAGCCGATACCCTTTAACCCCACACAGGCGCGAGCGTTGCTGGCACAGGCCGGCTATGGGCCGGGTGGAAAGCCGTTTCCTGCGCTGGCGCTTACCTACCGCAACGACATGCCGGAGGTTGCTGCAGCCGCCCAGGTGGTAGCTTATCAGCTGAAAAACAACCTTGGCATCACGGTGCAGTGCCAAGGCATGGACTGGGGACAGTTTTTGAAAGAGAGCGACCAAAAAACGATGCCTTTCTCGCTGGCCAGTTGGGGGGCCGACTACCTCGACCCACAAGACTTTCTCTCCGTGCTGCTGCACACAAGCCATAAGGTTAACGGCATGGAAGATCATCCCTACAACGACGTGGGTTACAGCAACCCCATGTTCGACGCCCTTTGCGATAAGGCCGATGGCGAGCTAGACCGCGCAAAACGCTATGCCCTTTATCAAAAAGCGGAACAGATCGCCCTCGACGACTGTCCTTGGGTTCCCCTCTATTTCCAGCGAGACCTTGAACTGATTCGTCCCTATGTGCACGGCATTCGCGACAGCCTTCTGGGACACCTACCCTATACCACCACCACGGTCTAGCCCATGTTGCTCTACATCCTACGCCGGCTTGCCGTAGCCGTTCCGATGGTGTTGGCCATTGTGTTCATCGTGTTCGTTGTTGCCCGCCTTGCTCCGGCCAGCCCCATTGACATCATTCTCGGCGGTAAGGGCACCCCCCAAGCACGACGGGCTTTAGAGCATGCCTACGGGTTAGACCGTCCCATCCTCGTTCAGTTCGGAGCCTATCTCGTCGGGCTTTTGCATGGCGATTTAGGCCGTTCGTTCGTACATGGGCAAGAGCCGGTTAGTCGCATTTTCGCGCGCGATTTTCCGGTCACCGCCCAACTCGCCCTTCAGGCTTTTCTCTTTACGTTTCTTGTGGGGGTGCCTGCCGGTTTGCTGGCCGCCTACTATCATAACTCCTGGTTCGACCGAGCCTTAATGGCCGTTGTCGTACTGCTTGTTTCCGTGCCCTCCTTTGTACTCGGCCCTCTTTTGGTGCTCTTCATCGCGGTACGGCTTGGCTGGCTACCTGTTAGCGGGTGGGACACACCGGCCAGCACCATCTTGCCGACCGTTACTTTAGGCGCGCGTTCGGCAGCGCTCGTTGCCCGCATGATGCGCTCCTCGCTTTTGGAGGTTCTTCAACAAGACTATATTCGCGTGGCCTTGGCCAAAGGGCTTACTCGTGCACAGGCCGTATGGCGCCATGGCCTGAAAAACGCCTTTCTGCCGGTTCTCACCGTTTTGGGAACGACACTAGGCTACCTCCTGACCGGCTCCTTTGTGGTAGAGACCATTTTTCAGGTGCCGGGCATCGGCTATGAATCGGTGCGCTCTATCTCCGCGCGCGATTATCCCATCATTCAAGCGACCGCCCTATTTGTCGCACTGATCTTCGTGGCCGTGAATCTGCTCGTTGATATTCTTTACGGTTGGTTCGATTCGCGCGCCCGCCTCACAGGAGGCGCCTCCCAATGACGGCAGAAGAGCTATCCACCTACAAAGCCCTCAGTCCAAGCCGGCAAGCCCTGCGCCGACTGCTGCGCCATCGTGTGGTTTGGTTTTGTTTAGCGACCATCTTCTTGCTCGTGCTTATGGCTCTCTTCGCACCGCTTATCGCCCCCTATCGTTACGACTTTGAGGATACGACGCGTTACTTCTCCGTTCCATCTAAACCGGACGGCCATCACTTGCTTGGCACCGATAATTTGGGCCGAGACATCCTAAGCCGTCTCATCTATGGCTCCAGGGTTTCGCTGGGAGTCGGCATCGTAACCGTGCTTCTCGAGGTGCTGATCGGCCTACCGCTCGGTCTTATCGCCGGCTACTATGGAGGCAGAATCGACTCGATCCTCATGCGTCTCACCGACGTGATGTTTGCCTTCCCCGATCTCCTGCTGGCCATTCTGCTTATGGCGATTCTCAATTCAGGAACTCAGCCCGTCTCGCCTACCCTCAATGTGCTGACCCTCTTCTTCGCCTTAGGCATTGTAAGCTGGCCCCCCCTTGCGCGACTGGTGCGCGGACAGGCCGCAGCCCTCCGCCATCGCGAATTCGTTGAGGCCGCGCGCGCCATTGGGGTGCCCAACTGGCAGATCGTTTGGCGGCATATTCTGCCGAACCTGCTTGACCCCGTATTGGTGCAAACCACTCAGGATGTTGCCGGTGTCATCATTGCCGAAGCCACGCTGTCGTTCTTAGGCCTTGGGGTGCAGCCTCCCTACCCGAGTTGGGGCCGCATGATCTTTGACGCTCTTCCCTACAAAGAGACTTTCCCGCTAATGCTTATCGCACCCTGCATTCTATTGGCAGTGGCCGTAATGGCTTTCAACTTTCTTGGCGACGCTCTGCGCGATGCGCTTGACCCACGTCAACGCGGAATAAAGTAGGATATAATGAGAGTATATCACCGCTTAATTCAGGAGTATCCTGATGCTTACTACAGAGCAAGTCGCCTTTTTCAAAGAGCATGGCTATTTGGCCCTGCCGGAGTTTTGGACGCCACGCGAGGTGGCCGCCATGCAGGCCGAAGTCGAGCGCTTTAAGCGAGAAGGTTTGCTTCGCAACGTCACCACCGAGGGAGACGGAAAAACCCACTCCAAAACCCGCCAAAACCTTCAACTGTGCCCCATGGCCGACAAAAGCCCTCTCTTTCGAGCGCTCCCCTTCGAGCCGAAAGTTGTAGAGGCTGTTCGGCAGCTTATTGGAGACCCCGTGCTGCTCCATCTCGACCAGATTTTCCTTAAACCGGCGCATCATGGAGCCGGCACCAATTGGCACCAGGACAACGCCTATTTCGCGTTAGAAGACCCGCTTAAAGGCACAGCGCTTTGGATAGCCGTGCACGAGGCCACGGTGGAGAACGGCACCATGCACATCATCCCGGATGCCTTCCGCGAAAAGCTGCCTCATAGCCGCGATCCGGAAAGTGACCATCATATTCGCTGCTATCCGCCAGAAGAGAGGGCCATCCCCATCGAACTGCCTGCAGGTGGGGTTGTCTTCTTTGCCTATGGCACTCCGCACTGCACAAAGGCGAACCACTCCGATAGGGAGAGAGCCGGTGCCGCGTTCCACTTCCATAACGGCAACTACGCTGCCGATGGTGGCTATCCTCTCGAAAGACGCATTCCTCTCACAGGTCCCGAAACGGATGACGGCACACGTACGTATGGTAAACGAGTGGCAAACACGTGGCAAGAGGAGGTAGAGCGCGCTCTTCAACTTGCGCAAGCCTACGGTGAATAAGGAGACGGTTATTGCATGGCGTCCCGGCGGGAAACAGAGTATAAAAAGGCCCAGCTGAAGTCCTATATTCGTGAGGAGTGCCTTCGGAATCAAGCCAAACCCAACAAACTGTTACCGCCAGTACGTGAGCTTGCGGATACGTTTGGTCTTTCGGCCATGCTGGTTTGGCAAATTCTTAAAGAGTTTGAAGCCGAAGGCCTTATCTACACCATACCCCGCGTAGGAACCTTTATTGGCCCTCCAACACAACCGCCTTCTGAATTTTATGTCATGCTGGTTCGCAGTTTGGAGCGCTCTCGGTGGCACACCTGGCAAACGCGAGAAGGCTTTGAAGAGCGCATTGCCGCCTTAGGCGGGGCAACCCTGGTTTTAACCCACGAAATGTTCGCCCACTGCACACACAAAAGGCAGTTACCTCCGATAGCCGGTATCTTCTATTTCGATGAAGAGAACCCCGTCTGGCCGCAAGAGGCCAAAATGCGTCGGGTGCCCAAAGTACAGTTCCGCTCCTCAAACGCCTTTCTTCGCATGTGCGACCACGTCTCCTTCGACGATCGCGACGGAGGACGAAGGGCAACACAGCATCTTCTTCAACTGGGGCACCGCTGCATCGCTTTCCTGGGGCTTCATAAAAACGACCTCGACCTCGTGTTCGACTGGTCTGTGCAGCGCGAAGCGGGGTGGAAAGAGGCCATTCTCCAGGTTGGGCTATCGCCTCAAGGGCTGGCCTATCACCCACCGGAGAGTCTCTCTTATCAAACGATTTACTCCATGGAAGCCCTCGCCTACGCCGCCGCCCAGCCCCTTGCGCTGCGGGAGGACGTTACGGCCGTAGTCTGCGCCAACGATTCGGCGGCGCTTGGGCTTCTTCGTGCCCTACAGAGCGCCAACATCCCCCATAACCGCTGGCCGGCTATCGTGGGCTTCGACGATCAACCGGAAGTGGCTATTCATAATATCTCCTCTTTTCGCCTGCCTTGGCACGAAATAGGACGTACGGCCGCCGATATTTTGTGGGAACGGCGTCATAACTTGTTAACAGGCAGTTTCCAACATCGTTACGTTACCATGGTTCTCATTCAACGCCTTACTTCGCCGGTTCAATGGTCGCATTCTGCCGAACGAGCCGCCCTTACCCTTTTAGATACGGCAACAGGCCCTGCCGATTGACTCAACGGAAGAAAAGCTGCCAGCTGTTATTGGTGAGAGAGGCCTCGGCGTAGAGCTGCCTATCCGCGGGGTTGTCCGGCGATACCGGCACGTAGAAACGCACATGCAGGAAGCCGTAGCGATTTGCATAGGGCACAATGGCCTTCTCAAACAAGATGGTTAGGGCGTTTGGCTCGGCTCCTGAAAGTTGAACAATAAGAACGGTGCGATCAGTGTCGGCGTAGGCTTGTTGCACAAGACCGTTGGAGGCAGAGCGTAGCCAGTCGTAGTAGGGTGCTCGCTGGTTTTCACGAGCGATGTCGTTCTGCTGCTCTTGGCTTAATGGAGGAGGGATGTTAGGCGGTTGCTGTGCGGAAGCGCTCGGTGAAACGGTAGAGCTGGGAGCAGCCGGCGAGGAGGCGGCAGGTGCCCTTGTGGAAGGCACCGGAGGGCTGGGCTTCGTAGAGGTTGTGTGCAGAAGACGCGGTGCCAGCAGCCAATACGCCACCAGCCCCGCCAGCGCCGTGAGAAGCAGAAAACCCACCGCCCGTGCCATGCCCCCATTGTACCTTCAACACCGCTTCTATCCAGAGATCACGGGCGACGGTTGCCCTCAAGGGCTGGAAGCAACTTGCAACTCAGGGGGCCTCTACTAGCCTATAGACCGTACGGCTTGCAGCCTGCTCGATCCATAGGTGCGCCTCTGCGGGGGCGTAGCCCTCCTCATCGAACACCAACAGCTCGTTAACCCCCGGCTTCAGCCAGCATTCAGGCAAATAGTAGCCGTCAATAGGTATCTTCTCCGGATAGCGGCCTAAATTATGGCCGTTAAGCCATACAAATCCACGCGAAAGCCCCCGCGTGGAGAAACGCAAGATGGGATGAGGGCCAACTTCTCTCGGAGGGGTAACGATAAAAGTCGCCCGATAAAACGTCGGCACATCGGTCGCTTTCGCCGCCGGCCACGGACGCCAAAGCCCTTTCGACACGCTGCCCTCGTCCACACCTCCGTGCATCGCCCAGTGCTGTACCGGCCAAACCTCATCGCTTTGTAGTACCCTCAGGGTCACCGGCCCCATAATCCCTCCAGGCCCGTCCGTATTTTGCACTCGAACGGCTAGGAGGTTGGCGCCTTGCACATTCCACGCCGCATCTAAATTGACATCGAACGGCGAACCCCACCCTTCGTGGTGGAACAAGAACTTCCCGTTGAGATAGATATCTCCATTGTCATCCACATTCTCAAAATGCAGTAGATGGTGCGCTCCCGGAATATCGGGTAAGGAGGCAACCGCCCAAACATAGCCACGGCGCCCGTGAAAAAGGTCTTCCCCTGTCTTGGCCGTTTGCCAGTGGCTTGTATCCACTGCGTCAGGAACCGCCGACTTTGCGCTAGTGGGCATCCAATACCATTGCTCCAGAGGTATGCCGTTAAAAGAGCCGGCCATTAGGGTTACCGACCCCTTAAGCCCCTTTACATCCACCACATCGAGCGGCCCGAGATAGGAGAAACGCTTCGGCCGCCCATAATGCGCGGTAAGCACGGCCAAAGTAACATGCCCCGCTGGCAGGGTTACGGTGATGTCGTGGCTGACAGGATGATCGGTTCGCGGAACGATGCGGCTTTCGGCGGCCTTATGCCCGTTAACAAATACATCCAGCCAGTCGCCCCCATCGCTAAAGTGCAGCGTATAGACGCCAGCTTTCGGCACCTGCAGGGTGGTACGATACCAGGCATAGGCTCCGTTATAGCCATCTGCTCCCATCTCTACGGGGTCGCGACTCTCAAGCCAGCCCTTTGGGGAGTAGTCGGGCGCGGCCTCTCTATCGGCCAACAAAGCCTGCCACCCGGAGAGTTTAGGCGCCACCTGAAAGTTCAACGGAGAGACGGGAAGAGGCTGAGCCATCAGCTTGCTAGGCAGGAGCGTTGGGCCATAAACGCAACTTGCCGCATCTACCGCATCCGGCGATACTCCCGCCGGGCGCTCCGCATTCACGAGAAGATGTCCATTCTTTAAATGCACTTCGCCAACATAGCGCGGGCCGAGGATCACATAATGGCGCCCCGCCACTTCCACAAACCAAGTGCGGTCGGCGGTCTGTTCGCTTACCGCTAAAACCCGCACGATTCGGTTACCTACCTGAAAGGCATACGTTTCTGCGCCCGCCGCCGGATAGTGAGGCATAACAGTCAGCACATCTCCCGCAAGCTTCATCGCCTGTTTACCTAATAAAATCTGTCTGACCGGGGCGCCCGATATTCGAAACACCAACGGCTCTGTGGCTCCCCTTCCTGTAGGACCGTTGACCACCAGGGTCGTGATATTTGCCTGCTGGCAAATGGCGTAGATTCGCGCAAGCCCCAGCTGCAGGGTCACATTCGGAAGCAGCGTATAATGAAGGATGATGGGCCGAATCTCACCCGGCGCTACCTCTAGATTCGGCACCACCTCATCTCCTTCCAGAGACAGCGCTGTGGTTTGTACTGTATGGGTAGGGTTATCCAGAAAGAGAAGGGTACCCGTCGGAGCGGTTCGCGCCGTCACATGAATGGCCGGATTACTTGTGCAATGAGCGTAGGTTTCGGTGGTGTTGTCGCTATCTTCTAGAATAGAGGCAAAGCTTCTTGCAAACCATGCTGCACGCTTAAACTGATAGTAGATGGGCCGCAGATCGCCCGCTTGGCCGATGGCGCCGGCGTAGTCGTAGCTGGCTGCGTCTTCATCGTTGTTGGTATAGCCAAAGTTCGAGCCGCCGTGCAACATGTAGTAGTTGTAGCCGTTGCCTCCATAGGCGATGATCTTCCATGTACCGCGTGTGAAATAACGCTCTCTATCGGGCGGCAAAGCGCCATAGAGGTTGTACCAGCCCGGCCAAAACTCCGTGCAGTACCATGGGCTGGTGCGCCCGGCGCTGCCCCATGGCTCATTGCCGGCCGGGTCGGAGGAGTGATGAAGCCCACTAAAGAAGAAAGGCACCTGGATGCCGTCTTGAACGGCTTTATTATACAAAAACCGGAAATAGGAGTTCGGCATGTCCGTGCCCCATCCCAACGGATGCTCGTTTTCTAACTGTACCAGGATAACGGAACCACCGTGATTGATCTGGTTGCTTGCAACAATAGGCAACAGTTTATCAAAAAAGCGGCCTACCTCTTTCTCGAAGGGAGCATTTGGTTCTCGCACGCGCAGGCCCGGCACGAAGCGAAGCCAAACCGGGTAGCCTCCGCTATCCCACTCGGCACAGTAGTAAGGCCCTACGCGGCATGTGGCGTACATGCCCATTTTTTTCACAAGCTTTAGGAACGCATCGAGATCGGCTCGCCCCTTAAAATTCCAAACTCCTTTTTCCGGTTCGTGCACATTCCAGAAGAGGTAGCTTTGCACCGTGTTGAACCCCGCGCGTTTCATGCGAAGCAGCCGATCGGCCCAAAGAGCACGCGGCACACGAGCATAGTGCATGCTACCGGAAACAATAAATGTGCGCTTACCGTGAATGAGAAACCCTTTTCCATCTATATCAATGAAAGGTTTTGCTGCCGAAGTCGGCGGAAACATCGAGTCGTTTGCAGAGGCCGTTAATGGCAAAAGCGCCACGAGAAGCCCCAAGCAGGGTAAAGAAAACCGATTCATTCTTTCTCCTCAAGCTCCAAAGCTCGGTGTTGACGAACCCATGCCTCCAGCACATACTGCACTTTTTTCAAAGTGCTCACGCGCGCGCGATGGGAAAAGACATCGTAGTTGTTCCGTTCGATCTCATCTAAAATTCCTCGATAGATGCGGTACATGATAGCGAATGTCGGTTGCGCCTCCTTCGATAAGAAGGGGAGCAGCTTTTTGGCCTCGGTATAGTAGTGGCGCGCGCGCTCCACCTCGAAACGCATGAGAGCCTGAAAGGCATCGGAAAGAGAGCGCTTTTCAATATCGGCTTCAGAAACACAAAAGCGCCGCATGTCTTCTTGAGGGAGATAGATGCGTCCGCGGTCGTAATCCTCGCCGATGTCGCGTAGAATATTTGTGAGTTGAAAGGCGATGCCGCAGGCCTCGGCGTAACGCAGGGCTTTCCCTTCCGCCGCATCGAAGCCCCAAATGTAGAGGCACACAAACCCCACAACAGAGGCCACCCTATAGCAGTAGAGGTAGAGATCGTCCCAGGTGGCGTAACGGGCATGGGTCAGGTCCATTGCTGTACCTTCGATAAGCTCGTAGAAAAACTGGACGGGGATTTGATACCGACAGACGGTATCGTGAAAGGCCGGTAGGATAAGGCTGTCCCCATAATCGCCCTCAAGAGCGCGGTCTAGAGCGGCCCGCCAAGCTTGAATGGCCGCGAACCTATCTGTGATGGCGGCCTCATCGGAAACGTCGTCACTGTAGCGCATGAAAGCGTAGACCGCACACATGGCAGCGCGTTGCGCCGGCGGCAGCGCCACAAAGGAGTAGTAGAAGTTGCGTGCTTGCGACCGCGCGATCCGCTCGCAATAGCGATAAGAGGCTTTAAGACGATCTTCCCTAGACCGGTAAGAAGTCCTGTCGGACTGAGGCATCGCTCTCCTAGAAACCCCAAAAATTGCTAGATAAGTTTACCCGATCTGGCATAAAGCCCCTGCTTTTGGCTGCTACCCTTTTCTCGTTCTCATCTCGCTCTCCCCTTTCAAAAAGCGCCCAATTGACACAGGTAGCCCATCTCGGCAGTCGGGGAGATCAACACGCTAACTCTCTGTTTTCTTTGCCTAGCAATCTCTTGGTTAATCCTTCAAGGGGCAGGCCTTGTGCCTGCCCAACAAAAATAGCACCATCAATGAAATGAGAAGACCTCTCTGCGTCGCTTCGAGGTGACATGGGGCGCCACCGACGTCCTCCCACTCAAGGCACACGCTCTCCCCCTCAGAACTGGTGGGAATGGAAACGCAAGATTTCTCGCCTGCGGCTCGAAATGACAGTTGTGTCATCGGCTCTCCAAGCCCCCACCCCCCCGCCCCTCCCCCTATCAGGGAGAGGGGAGACCAACAAGTTCATTGGCAGTTTTCTGTGATAATCTTCCCTTCGGAAACTAACCACAACCGCCCCCTTTCTCCCTAATAGGGGGAAAGGACGGGATAGGGGGCGAACAAGGCAGGCTTGCCATACGAATTGGCTCTAGAACCGTGAGACTGTCAGCCCCGCCCCTATCCCTCAGAACCGATGGGAAGTGAACTTAAGATTTCTCGCCTTCGGCTCGAAATGACAATTGTGTCATCGGCTCTCCAAGCCCCCACCCCCCCGCCCCTCCCCCAATTTGGGAGAGGGGAGACCAATAAGCCAACTCGCGGTTTCTTTTGGTAGGCTGTCATCTGGAAACTCAACACAACCGCCCCCTTTCTCCCTAATAGGGGGAAGGTCGGGATAGGGGGCGAGCAAGACAGGCTTGCTGTGCGAACTGCCTCTAGAAACGCTAGCCTCAACAGTCCCTCACCTCGCCCTCAGAACCGGTATGGATTGAAACGCAAGATTTCTCGCCTAAGCCCCTCTTCCCCTCACAAAGCTTGATTCTAACCTTCTCTATGAAGTATTCTCTCTTTAAGAGACGATCAGAACGATCGAGAACACCACGGAAATAGAGTTACAAAAGATGCCCAAATCGCTGATGATCCTGCCCGACGAAATGCTACGTGCGGGTCAAATAGAGTTCACCCCCATCCCGCTGAACCAGTACCATCGCACGCTTAAAGAGGAGCTTGATCGGTTTGCCCGAGAAGACCTGCTGCGTATCTATCGAGACATGCTGATCATCCGTACTTTTGAGAGCATGCTCGATAGCGTGAAGAAAACGGGAGCCTATCGCGGAATCGAGTACAACCATCGGGGGCCTGCCCATCTCTCCATCGGTCAAGAGGCCGCCGCCGTAGGCCAAGCCTTTTTATTGGATGTGGACGACCATATTTTCGGCAGCCATCGCAGTCATGGTGAAATACTGGCCAAAGGGCTTTCCGCCATAGAAAAGCTGCCGGAAGAGACCCTCCAACAGATCATGGAGCGGTATTGGGATGGAGCCACATTACGGGTGGTGGAGAAGAGGGTAGAACAGGCTCCGGGGGGTCCTCCCCTGCACACAGGATCGGGGGTTCGGAATCTGGCCATGGATTATCTTCTATATGGAGCCTTGGCCGAGATATTTGGAAGAGAAACGGGCTTTAACAAAGGTATGGGCGGCTCGATGCACGCCTTCTTCCCTCCCTTCGGCATCTACCCCAATAACGCCATTGTGGGCGGCTCTGCCGACATCTCGGTAGGGGCGGCGCTCTACAAACGGGTTCAGAAGAAGCCGGGCATCGTCATCTGTAATATCGGGGATGCGGCCATTACCTGCGGCCCCACCTGGGAGGCCATGTGCTTCGCCAATATGGATCAGTTCAAAACCCTTTTCGAGGAGCCTTACCGAGGAGGCTTGCCCATCATCTTCAACTTCGTTAACAACTTCTACGGCATGGGAGGGCAGCTTGTTGGAGAGACTGGCGGATTTGGCATCCTAGCGCGCGTGGGCGCAGGCCTCAATGCAAACCAAATGCACGCCGAGCGCGTTGATGGCTATAATCCACTAGCCGTTATTGACGCCATTGCCCGCAAGAAGGAGATATTGGCGAAGGGCGAAGGTCCGGTGCTGCTCGATACGGTTACCTACCGTTATAGCGGCCACTCCCCCTCCGATGCCTCCTCTTATCGTGAGAAAAGCGAAGTGGAGGAGTGGCAACGTATCGACTCTCTCATCACCTACCGACGCGAGCTGCTAGAGGCCGGCATTACCACCGAAAACGAGCTGGAAGCGATGCAGCAGGCCGTAGATGCTGCCATCCTGCGCGCCTATGTGAAGGCGATTGACCTCGAACTCTCCCCTCGAGCGAATCTCTTTCAACCAGGGTGCTTGCTCGAGAAGACCATGTTCTCGAATCAGCATCTGGAATCGTTGGATGACACACGCAAGCCCGTCACTCTCCTCCCCCATCACGAAAACCCGCGGGTGCAACGGCTCGCTTCCCGCAGTCGTTCCGGCATCGGCCCCGACGGTACGCTTCTACCGAAATCCCGCTGCATCGGCATTCGGGACGCTCTCTTTGAAGCGATTCTCGACTCTTTTGAGACCGATCCGACTCTCATCGCCTACGGAGAGGAGAACCGCGACTGGGGTGGCGCTTTTGGCGTCTATCAAGGGCTAACGGAGAGTTTGCCCTATCATCGCCTGTTTAACGCGCCCATTGCGGAAGGGGCCATTGTGGGTACCGCCGTGGGCTACGCTCTTGAAGGAGGCCGCGCCCTTGTTGAGATTATGTATTGCGATTTCATTGGCCGTGCCGGCGATGAAATTTTCAACCAGCTTGCCAAGTGGCAAGCCATGTCGGGCGGACTGCTGCGCATGCCCGTAGTCGTGCGGGTCTCCGTCGGCAGCAAATACGGCGCTCAGCACAGCCAAGACTGGACCTCTCTATGCGCTCATATACCGGGGTTGAAGGTGGTCTTTCCGGCCACACCCTACGATGCAAAGGGGCTTATGTACGCTGCCCTCACAGGCACCGATCCGGTTATCTTCTTTGAAAGCCAACGTATCTACGACCAGCCGGAACTGTTCCATGGAGTGGAGGGGGTACCCGTAGGCCGATATACGGTACCCATCGGCCTGCCGGATGTAAAGCGAACGGGTGAAGACATCACCATTCTATCGGTAGGTGCCACCCTCTACCGCGCCCTAGAGGCTGCAGATATTTTGGAGAAGGAGTATAACCTCAGAGCCGAGATCATAGATGCGCGATCGCTTGTGCCCTTCGACTATGCTCCTGTGTTGGAGAGCGTAAAGAAGACCGGGCGCATTCTGCTGACGAGCGACGCATGTGAGCGAGGCAGCATTTTACAGACGTTTGCTGCCAAGATAGCCCATTTCGCGTTTGACGATCTCGATGCCCCTCCGGTGGTGGTGGGCGCGCGCAACTGGATAACACCTCCAGATGAGATCGAGGAGAGCTTCTTCCCCTATCCCTCCGACCTCCTCGACGCCATCCACACTCACATCCTCCCGTTGCCGGGCTACACGCCTAAGCGCGTATGCGACCGTAACGATCTGCTCCGGCGAAGCCGCGAGGGCGTGTAGAGAAAGATTACAACACTTGCCTCCAGGGGGCAACAACAGATGGGAGTGACAAACTAGAACCGGAGTTCTCTGCTAAGAACTCCGGTTCGGCTTCAATGCGTAGGCTACAGTTGGTATCGAGGCACCATCATTGTGGCTTTCCTGCCCCCCCCACAACACCAGGAAGTATCTTACCATCTGCTAACCGGTGAGCTGTGCGAGTAGGGTAGCGCTTTTAAGCGTTCACAGCACAGCCAATAATAGGTCTTACGTATAAGAAGGGGCGCAGCAGAGTCTCTACGCCCCTTGATCCGTTCTTTGCAATGGATTTTTACTTTCGCCCGCCTTGTAGCCCTGTTTGTATACCAGGTGGGGCAGCCATCACGTTCGCACTCGCCTTGGCTTTCCCTGATGGCACCGTGGATGAAGAGGGGGTCGGCACATTGTTACTTCTAGAGGAGCACCCCATCTGAATAGCCCCAACAGCGGCGACAAGCAGAAGAAGGTAAGTTATCTTTTTCATGTTGGCTCACCTCAATCCTGATTAGTTTGGCGCCCAGATGTACAGACTTGGATTGGTAACCTGCACAGAAGTATAGGCCACTCCCGGCCCGAAGTTGGTTCCGGCGATAGTGGCTTGCCATTTCAGGTATTTCACATGTCCGTCTACCCATCCTACGTTCACCCCATCCGAATGACGAGGCGCCATACTTCCAAAGGCTGTAGGAGAAGCAGAGTTTGCCGGCCAAGTCCAGTCATCGGACCATACACAGGTATCGGGTGCTGGGTACCACTTTCCACTATCCGGTGCATTCACATCGGAAAACCCCAGGCCGGTATCAGGCCAACTAAACGACGAATCCACGAAAGCTAGCATTTGAGCTGGCCTGTTTATCGCTGCCAGCGCGATGCCCGTACTTTTATCGCAATACCCATCCCAATGACCTAAATAGGAGTAGTTATATCCCACACTGGAGAACTGCATCTGGTTCCAGTACCAGGCATAAGGGCCGCCGCCATAGATGTTGTAAGAGTCTGCATTATCAGGGCATCGGAAAATACCCCATGTTTTAAAGTAGGGATAGAGCAGAGCTGGCCACCACTGCGGAGCTCCTGGATCATAAAGGACTTTAGGAAAGGGATGGTACACATCGGGGCCGGGCGAGTTAAACGGAAGCACCGTCTGCTCATCATAATCTTGAATATACATTTGCCATGCAAGTTCCACTTGCTTCATATTAGAGACGCAAGAGATAGCACGTGCTTTTTCACGCGCTTGGGCGAAAACGGGGAAGAGGATCGCAGCCAATATAGCGATTATCGCTATGACTACAAGAAGCTCGATAAGCGTAAACGCTCTGGAGTGAGATCGATTCATTTTTTAGCCTCCTAGTACTTTTGTTGAGATAGAGTTAAATTCGGCTTTTGGCCGAAAACGCACGGTATTGGCCTTGTGCTCCATTTTAATGGGCAGCACTTGGCCGATTAAGGTTAGATACTCCTTTGATTGGGTATTATACCTTATAGTGCGCTTACGTAGGCAAGCACCCAAAAGTTCCTATTTCCGCGTCTGCTCGTAGGTTTTTACTTCGTAACGCTGTTGCTAAATAGTGAAACAGATAAGAACACATCTATCGAGTCGGCCAGGTCGCCCGTAAAACCTTGCCCGAATCACAGTTGACAATCGTGCCAAAACATGTGATAATAAAAGGAAGCAGGGGCTTTGGGGCAAGAGAGCATCGCGTCCGCTTGAATCTGGATGAAACGTTTCATGGCCTCGTACGTATGTTGGTTTAGAACCGCAGCGTTGCCCTAAGCTTCTTGCCTTGCATAAAGCACCTGAGATCGCCTTTGAGGGATCTCAGGAAGGAGATGGTTTGCTATGGCATCGAACCCGTTCAAACGATTTTGGCGCTACCTAATGGCTCTTCTAAGTGGCAAACTTGACCAATGGGAAGACCCTGAGGTCATCATCAACGAGGCCGTTCGCGAGATGCGTGAAAACCAGATCAAAAATCGCGAACTGGCCGTTCAAGCCATTACACAGAAGAACAACCTGCAGGCCGAAGTGGAAAAAGAGGAGCGACTGGTTGCCGACCTGGAGAAGAAAGCGGCTATCGCTCTCCAAGGAGGCAATAGAGAATTAGCTCTACAGTTCCTCCGAGAAAAGCTCCAGCATGAACAGACCCTCGAACAGATGCGCGCCAGCCTCGCTCAAGCCATTGAGGCCGCAGAAAAGGTCAAAACGGCCATTAAACTTGAAGAAGACCGCATCCGCCAAAAGACGGCCCAAGCCCTCGCGCTCAAAGCCAAAATGAAACAGGCGCAGATCGAGATAAAGATCAATAAAGCGCTCGATCAGTTTCAGTTCAGTAATAATGAACAGCAGTGGGGTGCCGTGGAGGAGCGTATTCGCTCCATGCAGTCGGAGGCAGCCGCTCGCGCGGAGGTCGCCAACACCAGTATTGATGCGCGTGTCCGCGAACTGGAAGCCTCTCAAATGGATGCACAGGCGGAACAAGAGTTGGCACAACTCGAAGCGAAACTCTCGCTGGGCACCGGCACCACCAATAACTACGTATCTGCTAATCAGCAACAGGTGCAGACGGTGGGAACCGGCGGAAGCGGTGCCAACGGCTCCGCGGCGCCTGAAAGCGAGCTGGATAGGCAGTTGGCCGAACTTGAAGCCAAACTGAACAACCAGAACAAACAGTAGTTTCATTCTGTGCCCACTTGAGGAGCCTAAAAGCTATACCATTTATGAGCCTATCAAACCGCCTCTATCGCATTGCGCGTAGCAAGCTGAACGAACTCAAAGAGTGGTTCGATCGTGTGGAAGAAGAACGCACAAGCGACCCACTTCGTAGTTCGGAAGAGCTTGCCGCAGAGGAGCTTGACTCGGCCCTTCATTCCTCCACTTCCACCTTGCCGGCATCCTCCCCATCGAGCACGCGGCCCCCTCAAAAAGCGGCCTCTCCGACTCCCGAACCCGATCCCCTTTACTACCATTATCGTCTTCTCGGTCTGCAGCCCGGCGCCGATCTAACGGCCGTGCAGGCAGCCTATAAACGCTATGCCGAACGCGCCAACCCCGCCCGCTTTCCCCCCGGCTCACCGGAAGAGGCCGTCGCCCGTGACCTCCGTAGGAAGCTCGATCTATCCTACAAAACCCTTTGTGAGGCCCTCGACCCCACCTTGCGTCGCTTCGAACTGCTTGAGTTCGATACCTCTTCGGCTCCCCAAAAAGAAGAAAATTCCTGAAAGGAGAGCGCACTAACCATGGCGCGACCTTCTAAACTAACCGAAGCGCAGATTCAACAGGCCCTTGCCGAGCTACCTGAATGGCGCTATCACGACGATAAGTTGCAGCGTACCTTCAAATTTGCCGATTTCTCGCAAGCCTGGGGGTTCATGAGCCGTGTCGCCCTCATGGCCGAAAAGATGGACCACCACCCCGACTGGTCCAACGTCTACAACACCGTGCACGTGGCGCTCAGCACCCACGATGCCGGAGGGGTTACCGAACTCGATCTTCAGCTGGCACGCCACATGAATCGCTTCTATGCAGAACGAGGTTAAGAACCATGCAGTTGCCGATCTATCTCGACCATGCAGCCACGACCCCCGTCCTGCCCGAAATCGCAGAGGCCATGATGCCCTTCCTAATCCAAGCCTATGCTAATCCCTCTGCAGCCCATGCCCTCGGGCTAGAAGCACGCCATGCGGTGGAAGAAGCGCGAAGGGTTGTGGCCGAAGCCCTTCATGCCGACCCCGACGAGATCGTGTTCACATCGGGCGGCACCGAGTCGGATAATGCGGCCATCTACGGAGTTGCCTATGCCCTTGCGGAACATGGACGCCATATTCTCTCCACCCCCATTGAGCATCACGCCGTGCTCGAACCGCTCCATGACCTGGCCCGGCGCGGATGGGAAGTAGAGATGCTGCCCGTCTCCCCGGAAGGTCTCATCGCTCCAGAAGAGGTCGCGCGTCGTATTCGCAAAGATACCGTCTTGGTTAGCGTGATGCACGCCAACAACGAGATCGGCACTGTGCAGCCCATCGAGGCGATTGGGGCGATCTGCCGGGAAAAGGGAGTGCTGTTTCACACCGACGCCGTGCAAAGCTTTGGTTACCTGCCTATAGATGTGCGCAAAATGAAAATTGACCTCCTGAGCCTCACCGCCCATAAGTTTTATGGCCCCAAAGGCATTGGCGTTCTCTATGTGCGTTCCGGTATCCCCTTCGAGCCGTATCAAAAAGGCGGTGGGCAAGAAAATGGAAGACGCGGTGGCACCCTCAATGTGCCCGGCATCGTGGGATTAGGCAAAGCCGTGAGCCTCGTCATGGAGCAGCGTGAGGGTGAGAGCCAAAGGCTCCAACGGCTTCGTGACCACTTCATCGCGGAAGTGGAGCAGGCCATTCCAGAAGCCACACTCACCGGTCATCGCCAATACCGCTTGCCAAATAACGTCCACTTCTGCTTTAAAGGCATTGAAGGTGAATCGCTGCTGTTGAGCTTAGATGCCGAAGGTATCTGCGCTTCGGCCGGCGCGGCCTGCTCGGCAGGCTCGCATGAGCCGAGTCATGTTCTACAGGCTATCGGCGTGCCCGCCGATAGCATACGCGGGGCCTTACGCCTCAGCCTTGGCAGGGCCACCACCGAAGAGGCATTGGACTACTGTCTGCAGGTCCTAAAGCAGGCCGTAGGGCATCTACGCTCAAAACAGCCCGTGACGTTATAGGCTTGTCGCAAACGGATGTCTTCTTTGTTACGGTTTTCAAGTGTTGGGAACTGTGTGCTTCGATGCAACCGTAATCAAAATGGCATGCGGCAGGCCTAACAAATAACTTGACAAATGGCCTAAGATGCTTTATAATACAAAGTAGGTTCGGAGTATGGCGATTCTAAACGCCCACGAATCGATTCAGAGTGTTTGAGAGCTGTTCCAAAGAATGAAATACTCACCTATCGAGAACGTTCTCACACTCTAGGTGGCGTCGTGGCGCAGGCGCCTAGAGAGGATGTTCCTTTTACAGGGGCAACCCTGTAGCGAAGTTTTCCGGTGCTTCTGAAGCCACGCATGCAATGACATCGGTCTGTGAAAAAATGCACATTCTTTTTCGAAGAGCGTGCCGTAGAGAGAGTGAAAGGAACCTAGCGAGGAGTGGCCTCAATGAATGATTACGCTGTTGTTCCGGTGCGATCGGATGCCTCCGTTTCGCCAGA
>NZ_DATGKU010000068.1:0-6660 GCF_035294505.1 Chthonomonas sp.
TATCGGCTACTGCGTGCACTGTCGAACCAAGCGCCAAATGCAGAATGCCATTCAGGTGTGCAATCGCCGTGGGCGATACGACCTTAAGGGGTACTGTGCCGTGTGCGGCAAATCCATGTATCGCCTGGGCGGTTGGGAGGCTGTAGCCGCTGCCGCTCGAAAAAACGCAGAACGGTAGGGGCTTGAGTAAAGAGGCTTGTGCGGCACGTTATGCGGCTCCGAGGCCCTCGCCAACAAACGTTACGCAGCCGCCGTATAGAGAACTAGTATCATACGTTATGGTTAAAGACGAAGAAGAGGAGGAGTAGATGCAGGCGCATCTACAGAGAGGGAGGCAGATGCTGAGAGCTTCCCGATGTGGCCGCATCGAACGTCGCCTCGGAGTCGCGTCGCCCAAAGAACCCTCTGCGTTAGGGTTTGAGTAGGCGCGACGGGTGCGCCCGTTATCGCGCCCTAAGTGCCCGAGCTTTCGCCGGAAAGTTCGGGAAGGAAGGTGGTACCGCGTGGGTACAACAGGCCCGCGTCCTTCCTCTTCAAGAGGAAACGACGCGGGCTTATTTCATGGGAACCTTTTGCACGTGTGAAGAGGAGTTGAGGACGATGACAACACAAGATTTCGCCTTGCCTTCGGAGTTGCCGAAAAGCTACGACCCTTCCCAGGTGGAGGAGAGATGGTATGCTCGATGGAAGGAGATGGGCTTCTTTCATGAAGAGCCAGACCCGTCGCGTCCGCCCTACTGCATTACCATCCCCCCACCCAATATCACGGGCAGTCTGCACATCGGCCATGCGCTCAACAACACCATTCTCGATGTGTTTACCCGATGGCACCGAATGCGCGGCTTTTGTACCCTCTGTTTGCCGGGAACCGACCATGCCGGCATCGCCACACAGACCGTGGTGGAACGAGAGCTGGAGAAGGAGGGCCTCACACGCCAACAGTTGGGGCGAGAGAAGTTTATTGAGCGCTGCTGGCAGTGGCGCGAGCAGTACGGGAACCGCATCTACTATCAGTTTGAGAAGCTGGGCTGCTCCTACGACTGGCAGCGTGTGCGCTTTACCATGGACCCCTCCTACGTCGAGGCCATTATGACGGTGTTCGGCTCGTGGTATGAACGCGGCCTCATCTACCGCGGCACGCGCGTGGTGAACTGGGACGTGAAGTTGCAAACCGCCGTGTCCGACATCGAGGTTAACGTGGAGGAGCGACCCGGAAAGCTCTATCATTTTCGCTACCCCTTTGCCGATGGCAACGGCTTCATTACCATCGCCACCACGCGCCCGGAGACGATGCTAGGCGACACCGCGGTGGCTGCCCATCCCGATGACCCTCGCTATAAGCCCCACTTCGGACGCCTGTTGCGGCTTCCCCTCACGGATCGGCTTATCCCTCTTATCCCCGATGACTATGCCAAGCCGGAGTTCGGTTCCGGTGCCGTAAAGGTAACCCCTGCGCATGACCTAAACGACTTCGAGTGTGGGCTGCGCCACAACCTGCCTCAAATCGTGGTCATTGACAAAGAGGGCCGCATGACAGAGGCCGCCGGCCCCGAATTCGCCGGACTAGACCGCTACGAGGCCCGAGCGAAAGTGGTGGAGGCCATGAAGGCTCTGGGTCTCCTCGAAAAAATAGAGGACTACACCATCCAAACCCCCATTTCCGACCGCAGCGGAGAAGTGATTGAGCCGCTGCTTTCCGAACAGTGGTTCGTTCGGATGAAGCCGCTTGCCCAGCCCGCTATCGAGGTGGTGAAGCAGGGCAAAATCCGCTTCATTCCCGAACGCTACACCGAAATCTATTTGCGATGGATGGAGAACATCCGCGATTGGTGCATCAGTCGGCAGCTGTGGTGGGGGCATCGCATTCCGGTGTGGTGGACCGAAGCAGGAGGAGAGCGCCAACACACCTTCGCCCGCAGTCGGGAGGAAGCGGTGGCCAAGCTGGGCACGGAGAACGTTTGGCAAGATGAGGACGTGCTCGACACCTGGTTCTCTTCGGCTTTGTGGCCTCACGCCACCCTCGGCTGGCCGCGCGAGACGCCGGAGCTTGCCTACTTCTACCCCACCAATCTGCTTTCCACCGCGCAGGAGATACTCTATCTGTGGGTCGCCCGCATGATCATCACAGGGCTTGACTTCATTAAAAGGCCGGCCGATCGCACCCCCGAAGCCGACGGATTGCTGGAGGAGAACGGCAAGCAGCGCGCCATCATCCCCTTCCGCGACGTTTACATTCACGCCACCGTGCTGGATGAAAAAGGGGAGCGCATGAGCAAGAGCAAGGGCAACGGCGTAGACCCCATCGAGCTGATTGACCGCTTCGGGGCCGACGCCACCCGTTTCTCCCTTATGCAGCAGGCCGGCAAGAACCAGGATATTCGCTACAGCGCAGCGCGCACCGAAATCGCCGCCACCTTCTGCAACAAACTGTGGAACGCCTCCCGCTTCGTTCTCTCTGCCATCGGTACGGAGAGGCACCACGCGGAAGTGTTTCCCCACAGCCTGCAGAAAATAGAAGATAGGTGGATACTTTCACGGCTCCACGAGACCATCGCAAAGGTAAACACCGCCCTCGCCAACTACGATATGGACGACGCGACCCACGCCCTTTATCACTTCTTTTGGGACGACTTTTGCGATTGGTACATCGAGATAGCCAAGTTGCGGCTGAGACAACCGCAGGAGGGCGATGTTGTGCGCACCCTCTTGGCCCAAGTGTTGGAGACCACCCTTCGCCTTCTGCACCCCATCATTCCCTTCATTACCGAGGAGATATGGCAGCGGTTGCCCCATTCCGGCGACACCATCTGCCTGGCGCCCTACCCACAGGCCGATCCGGCTTTTCTCGATGCCCAGGCCTGTGCCGGCATGGAGCGGATTAAGGAGGTGGTACGTGCGTTGCGTAATCTTCGCGCCCAGTTTTCCGTGCCGGCATCGGCGCGCGTGGAGGGGGCGATAGTGCCCTCGGATGAGACGCTGCGCCCGCTTCTAGAGCCGGCTTTGCCCATCATCCAAGCGCTGGCGCGGCTGAGCAGGCTCTCTCTGGGTGAGGCTTCTTCCGGTCAGCAAGATCGTGAAGGAAAGTGGGTTGCCGAAGCACTGGCCGGTTTAGAGGTGCTTCTCTGTTTGGGAGATGAGGTGGATAGCACCAAAGAGCTGGAGCGCATTGACAAGGAGCTGGAGGCGGTAGCGAAGCAGATAGCCCGTTCGGAGGGGCTTCTCAACAACCCTCAGTTTGTGGAGCGAGCCAAGCCGGAGATTGTGGAGAAGGAGCGTGCGACTTTGGCCGAATGGCAGGCCAAGCGCGAAGCTTTGGAGCGACGCAAGCAACAGTTGCTGTCCTCATAGAGACGCACCCGAAACCTCTCGCCGCCCCTCTCCCCAAGGGGAGGGGCGGCAACTATTGACAAATCTGCGCATTAATCCGGCACGAGGATCGCCCATTCCCCCGGCCGATGTGGGCATCTATCTGTATCTACGCCCTCTCCCTTCCCCGCCTCGTTTCCCCGTTCTTAACAAAAATTTCATATAAAAACGCTTGACAATTCTGGCAAGTGTCTCTATAATGGAGGCATTCATCTTGGGGCACTTTGCCCCTTTCGCGTTTCTCACAAAACGGCAACAAAGGAGAGATACCAAGATGTCGGTGAACGTTTCGTATCCCCCTTATGCCTCTGCTGCCGAAAGGATGGGGCGCCTTTTGGGGCTGCCGGCCATCGAGGCGGAGGAGTGCGGGGCCGATTTTGAGGCCTATGTGGCGGCGCACTTAGATTTTTGCGCCTGAAGGAAAAGTTTATGAAGCCCAATTCCTTATCTCTGCAGATCGGCTTGGTGATAGCCTTATTCACGCTGGCGGGCGGCATTCTGCTCTATACCTACTGGCGCTATAGCCAAGCACATAGTCCGGTAGACCAAGCAACTCTCGACAAAACCTATATGGAGCAGATTCGTGCGCAACATCCGCTTTCTCAGCAGCTGAAAGCGGCTCTGAAGATAAGGCAGGAGTATTATACACTTTGGGCGAGAGACCATATTGGGCTTTTGCATGAGATGTATCACACTCCCGATCCTACACGAGATACCGCTTCCATGATGCGCGTTTTAGAGGCTATTCCCCACACACCGCTGAGAACTCGCCTCATATCTCCTGGCCATGTAGAAGTTCATAGAGACATTGACGCGCAAATAGATGGCATTCCATTTTCATGGAACCCTATGGGAATGGATGTAGTAAAAAGTCTTTCTACACAAGAACCCGATCTCAAGGAACGGCAACTCTGTGTAGAGATGTGCTTGAGGGATTTCCGAAGATATCGAGATTTTCGTGTTTCTCAGTCTATGGTCTCCGGTGGTGTAAGCGTGTCCATATGGGCGAGTGGACGCATCACGCAGGATACATTCACCTCTCACAGGGCAGGTCGGGCGATTAAGTACGCATTTACAGAGCAGGAGCTTGTGCCTCCATTCAACTCTGTTCAATAGTAAACACCCATCAGACAGGAGAAAAAACACATGAAATCCGTCATCGCTCACAAGACTTGGCACGGATCAGGCCTTGTTAGCCTTATGCCTTTTAGAGGAATTTAGGAGAATCAAGATGCATATGAGCTATGGGGAGCACCCCTCCTCTCTGCAGGGGCTACTGCGGAGAGGCTTTAGTCTCATTGAGCTGCTGATGGTGCTGGCCATTCTTTCACTCTTGGCCGCCCTCCTGTTTCCGGTGGTTCTGCAAGCGCGTCATCGGGCTTACCAAACCGTGTGCCTTTCAAACCTCCATCAAATCGGAATAGCTACCAGCTTGTATCAACAGGACTATGACGGCTACTATCCCTATGCGGTAGACCCGGCGGATAAGTATGAACCGGACTTATGGAGTTTCTGGCCGTCTTTCAATGCAGAAATTCCCTTTCTGCCCCTGCTTCAAGATGTGCTACAACCCTATGTGCGTCAGCGGCAGGTTTTTCATTGCCCTGCCGATACCGGCTTTAAATTGGATGAAGGTAGCGGGCGCTATATAGACCCTTTCGGTCATCCTCCGTTTGCATTGCCGAGCAGTTATGCCAAGTTCGGCACAAGCTATTATTACCAGACGGCATTGGGCGCTCTTCACTTAACCGACAGCAGCTTAATGTCTCCATCGGGGACGAGCCTGTTGTTTGATGGCAGTGGCCGATGGCACGGGGATGTATTTCGTTTTTGGCCGCGCTACAATGTGTTATTTTGTGATGAGCATGTAAAAAACCTAACTTATGCCGAGTGGGGCGATACCTTTTTGCTGCATCCGGGGATCGCGTTTTCCGGAGGTAGTCCTTAGGGGAAGCGAAAAATTGACGCATGGGAAGCTTCAGGTAAACTTCTCATGAGAGGAAGCGAAGGGTATGACAGAGTATGACCGAGGCTGGCTTTGCTCCACTATCCTAGGCCTACTGACGACTTATTATCTGTATAAGAAGATATCTGAGCAGGACAAAAAGATAGCGCGTGGAGAGAAAGTTAACAAAACCATTGGAAACTTGCAGGCTATATTCCCAATGGTTTTGGCAGCTCTGTTATGTTTTCGCTTTCATGGTATCTATTATCTCAACTTCATAGGTTTTTTACAGGAAAGGCATTATATGAAGCTATAAGCGCTACGATCCAAAAAAGGCAAAGGACTACCTTAGGTTTGCCGAGTAGTAAGCTATTGCTAAGACCAAGCCACAAGAGTGCCGGAAGAATGAGCAAAATCAGCCAGGTGTTGTTAAGGGGCTTACGATCGGAGCGTTCTCACACTTTATTACGTGCCATAGACAGCAATGAAAAGGATGTATCCACTTTACACGGGAGATGCGAGGCGCATCCACAAAATATTCACCCTAAGAAACAAGATTAAACGCGATTAAACGCGCGATCGGTACAAGAAGCGAGCCGTGGTGTCGTTGAGTCAGCTACGATGCCAACGGGCGCACCACCAGTGTAAGCGATAACAGGGGTGTAACGAGTTTTACGTATGCCCCGGGGTGCGATTGGGTAACGAGTGTGAGCGACCCGGTAGACGGCACGATAAGCTATACCTACGGTTTGGTGGGGCAACGCCTCTCAATGAGCTTGCCCAATGGTGGGGGAACATGGCAGTATAGTTATACAGCCAGCAACGGCTACACCTATGAGGCGCTTCCCAAAGACGACCCCAACTCCCAATGTTTGTTGCTGTGGCAGGTAACCGATGACCAGGGCCGGCTGGTGACCTATAATTTTGATGAGTTAGGGAAGGTGTGGGTAGCCATAACGAACCAGGTATTCACCACCGGCAGCAACCCGACGTTGGTCAGTTATATGGAGACGGATTACTCCTATGAGAACCACAACTGGCTTACCCAAGAGAGCACGAGTTACCATTGGCAGGTGAGCGGTGGGGGTTGGCAGTCGAAGGGGTTGTATCAGAACGTGTACAGTTACGATAACGACGGGCAACGGTTGACCAACCAGATAACCGATGGCAGTGGGAACGTGCGCACGGAGCAGTACGGTTACGACAGCCTGAACCGTTTGGTGAGCGTGAACTACGGGGATGGGGAGACGCAGAGCTACACGTTCGATGCGATGGGCAATCGGTTAACAAAGCAGGATAATGTGAGTGGGGCGGAGAATTACGGTTACAATAACGCCAACATGTTGGTA
>NZ_DATGKU010000069.1:0-9450 GCF_035294505.1 Chthonomonas sp.
AGAGACTTGAACGCGGGAGGTTCCCGACATGCGAACCGAGCTTACAGACGAGCAGATCGCTTTCTATCGGGAGAACGGTTTTCTTGTTATCGAGAATTTTTTGGATGCCGACGAACTTCAACTATGGCGAGAGGTTACGGAAGAGGCTGTAGCTCAGCGCTTGGAGGCGGCAGGCAAGGCCGGTTTCAGCCCCGATAGACCGGAGACGCTGGCCAACCAGGCCGACCCCGATGCCTACTATGCCCAGGTTTTTGTGCAGTGCGTGCGCCTGGCAGATACCCATGAAGGCATGGCCAAGTTGATGCTGGATGAACGCCTCGGCAGGCTGGCGGGCACGTTGGCCGGAGTGGATGGCATTCGTATTTGGCACGATCAGGCGCTTATTAAACCTCCCTACGGCAATCCCACCGCTTGGCATCTGGACGTTCCCTATTGGTCGTTCTTCTCGCGTGATGCCCTTTCCATATGGGTTGCTTTGGACGACGCCACCCTCGCCAACGGCTGCTTGTGGTACCTCCCCGGCACGCACAAGCTGGCTACCGAGAAGAACGTAGGCATTGGGCATAACATGGGAGACCTATTCAAAATCTACCCGGAATGGAAGCACATCGAGGCCGTGCCGGCAGCCTGTCCTGCCGGCAGCGCCGTGTTCCATAACGGGCTTACAGCCCATGCCGCCGGGCCCAACATGACTCCGCGCCCACGTCGCGCCATGACCTGTGCCTACATGCCGGATGGTTGCCGGTTTAACGGACAGCGCAATGTGCTGCCGCCAGACTACTTCGCCTCGCTTAAGGTGGGCGACCTGTTGAACAACGACCGCCAAAATCCGCTTATTTGGAGTGCGAAGCGGGAGGCAGCGGCCGGCATATCCTAAAGAACGCGGGAGAAGGTTTTGCAACAGGACATCTATCGTTTTTGGGGAACCATCGGGTTCGTTGTTGGCATGCTGATTGAGTTGGCGGTGGCGCTGTTTTTATCGAGCGGCACGCATCAGGCTCTGCTCAACCCAACGACCGGGCGCTCGGATGTCTCGGTGGTTCCCTTCTGGCAGCTCTCCCTTCTCCCCCTCTTTTTATCGTTTATAGGAGCCTTTATCACCGGCATTGGCGCCGTCACGCTGGTTCGTGCAAAGGGGTTTCCGCCGATTTTAGGTGGGCTGTGTTTTATTCCGCCTACTCTGGGCATCGTGTGCTACTATCTTTATCTTACCGGCATCGCAGTGGTCTGCATTTTGCCGCGTCGTAAGGTCATGTGGGGTGAGACCCCCAAAACTCCCTCTGAAACCTCCAAGAAAGAGCCATGAAGTTCAGCGTAAGAAGTCATTTCGTGCTGCTCGGCGCCCTTTTGCTGTGTGTAGAGGCAGCCTATGCCCAGGAGATACCCGATATCGCACGCCGAATTGTGGGCGCGATCGGCGCTCAAGAGCGCATATTGTGGGTAGATGGAACGGCCAATATCACACGCACCGTGATGATAAACGGCCATCCGGAGGTCGTGGACTACTCCACAACGCAGGCGGGTGTGGAGGCTATTGTGGCCCATTGTAAGGCGGCACACATTAACACACTTGTTATAGATGTGAAGCCGTTGGCCGGTCTTACGCTTTACGATAGCCACGTAGCGCCAAGAATGCAGGTGTGGCAAGGGCACCCGATCCCCAATTTCGATATCCTTGCCGCGTTTGTGCAGGCCGGCCACCAAGCAGGGCTACAAGTGGATGCCGATATCAACATCCTCAGCGAGGGACATAAGTACTACCAGGTAGGGCCGGCCTATACGCACCCGGATTGGCAATCGGTGACCTACACGGTAGATCGTGGCCTCATCGCGCCGGATGGCAGTCGCCTTCCGATCTATGTGGAGGGCGAGCCTTCCGCCTCCAACCGCACCAAGGTGCTGCCTCAAGATACGACGGTGCTGTCGCAGGAGGCGGAGGCCATGGTAGGATTAGAGACCACCGGCAGCGACCTGAACAGTCCCTCCAATGCGCCCTCGAACACAACCGTTGGCCAACAACTTAATCTGGTGATTGATAAAGACGACCGCGTGACCGGTTTTGTGGATAGCGCTCTTTTAGGAGATAACCCGTTGAGTGCGCCGGATGAGGGCTACCTTATCTCGGCGGCTCGGGCCTCCGATCAACAGTGGATTGGAACCCACCTTACCCCGGGTTCGGTTGTCAGGTTCGACCTCCAGACGCCGCTGGTGCCTATTGCCCAGGCGGCCAACGAGAAGGTGGCCTGCTTTGTGAATCCGCTGAACCCGGCCGTTCGTAGCTATGAGCTGGCGATGGTGCGCGATATCGTGAGCCGTTACGATATAGACGGTTTTGTGCTCGATAGATGCCGCTACGCCGATTTCTACAACGATTTCAGCGATATTACCCGCCGCGCTTTCGAACAGTACATCGGGCATCCGGTAGCTCATTGGCCGGAGGACATCTATCGGTTCTCTCCGCACCCAGGTGACCCCATCATCCCCGGTCCCCTCTATTCGCAATGGATTCGGTTTCGTGCGCAGACAATGCGCGATTTCGCGGCCGACGTGGTGCGGACCGTGCACGCGGTCAAACCGGGGCTGCCGGTGGGAACCTATGTTGGCTCTTGGTACCCGGCCTACTACCCGGTAGGAGTCAACTGGGGTAGCCCGTGGACGCCGTTGCACTACAGCTGGTTTCCCGAGGGTTACCCCGATACGGGCTATGCAGAGCTGTTTACGTGGGTTTCTACCGGATGTTACTATCCGATTGCTACCGAGGAAGAGGCGATACGTCAAGGGAAGAGCAGAGACCTCACCGTAGAAGGGGCGGCACGCATCTCTCGCCTGGCTTTGGCGAACGGCACCCTACTCTATCCGGGAATCTACGTTCCCGACTATGAGGGGCATCCCGAAGAGATGATCCGCGCTCTTCAAGCGGCTGCGCGCCAAGGCGAGGGATGGATGATCTTCGATCTCTCCTATATTGACCAGTTCAACTGGTGGCCTTATCTCGAAAAGGCCTATCCTTCCGACGCTCTGCCCCCCGAACGATTGCCCGATATCCTTACAGCCATTCGCAGTGCACGTGGCGCACTGCCACCACCCAACGAAGGAGAGGTTCGCCAATGAAGCGTTTCGTCCTTTTGTTTGTCGCTCTTTTCATGCTGAGCGGCTTGGTACTGAAGGCTCAGGAAACACCTGCCAAGAAGTTCATTCCTCCGCACGGCCCCACACGCCCTGTGCCGCCGCCACACAACGCCATTGTGTTGTTCGATGGGAAAAACACGGATGCTTGGACTCAACTCGACGGCAGCCCGGTGAAATGGGATTTAAGCGATGGCATCCTCACCGTGAAGCCTGGAACGGGCAATATCATTACCAAGCAGAAGTTCGGAGACTATCGCCTGCATGTGGAGTTTCGGATTCCTTATATGCCCGACGCGCATGGCCAGGCCCGGGGCAACAGTGGGGTCTATAACCAAGGCCTGTATGAGGTGCAAATTCTCGATTCGGTGGACAACCCAACCTACTTTGCCGGGGGATGCGGCGCCATCTACGGTCAGCGCGACCCCGATGAAAACGCGGCGCTTCCGCCGGGGCAATGGCAGTCGTACGACATTATCTTTCGTGCCCCTCGATTCGACGCCAATGGAAACCTCATCGAAAAGCCGCGAATCACCGTAATATGGAATGGGGTCAAGGTGCACGATAATGTGGAGATACAAGGCCCCACCACAGCAAGCCTGCATGGGCCTATGGTGGCCACCGGGCCTATTATGCTGCAAGACCATGGCTGCCCCGTGAGTTTTCGGGACATATGGATCGTGCCGTTAAAAAATGCCCTGCCGAATCCGCCTAAAAAGGCAGAAAAATGAGGTGAGCGATGGAATCGCTCAGGAGATAAACGGATGCTTCGTCGTGTCTATTTTGGAATCGCGCTTTTGAGTTTGTGTTTCAGCTATCAGGTGGCTCGGGGAGCCGGTATCGCCTGGTCACACTCCCTTAAGAGCGCACTGATAAAGGCGCGTAGCGACCACAAGTTGGTGATGTTAGATATCTATACAGATTGGTGCTATTGGTGCAAACGCCTCGATAGCGATGTCTATCCGCAGTCGGTTGTGGTGAAAGCCGCTCGTCAGGTGATTCCGGTGAAGTTGAACGCCGAGACCACAAAGGAGGGGCGTGCAGCTGCCGCACGTTATGAGGTGACGGGTTACCCAACGGTGCTTTTTCTAGATGGTCAAGGCCAAGTGGTTGGGCGTATTGGAGGCTATGAGCCGGCTGCGAATTTTGCTGCGGATGTAAACCATATCGTTATGGAGTACCGGCAGCTTCCCGGCTTAGAGAGCTACGTGCGCTCCCATCCGAGCGATGGGGCGGCAGCGCTTAGGCTGTTGCATATCTATGTGGAGGCCGGGCGACTTAGCGCCGTGGAACCGCTTATCACGAGGATTCGGCGTGTAGACCCTAGCGGGTCGAAGAATCTGCTGGCGGAGGCGCTGCTCTTGGGGGGATCGGCCTACATTCACGCAGGCAACGCAAGCCGTGCCGCCACCTATTTTAAGGAGGCCGCCCAAAAGGCTCATATCCCCGATATAAAAGCCGAAGCGCATATGTATCTAGGGATGCTTTATGCGGCCCAAAACCAACTGACTCCTGCGGCCGCTCAGCTTAAGGCGGTCTTGGCCATTCAAGGCTGCTCCGCCGAGATGCACCAAGCGGCTCAGCAGATGCTAGCCCAGATTCAGGCGGCTCAGTTACAAACGCATTAAGAGGTAAAGCACCCGCTACAGAGAACGTCATTGCCGGTCGAAGGGCACTAAGAGTAGGCCTATTTGTCTCCTCTCTCCCTGTAGGTGGTGGAGTAGCGCACTGGCGCCCCATGTCACCTCGAAGCAAAGCTGAGAGGTCTTCTCATTTCATTCTCACTGAGGGGAAGGGCGTCGGCCTTGAGGGGAAGGGCGTCGGCCTTGAGGGGAAGGGCGTCGGTCTTAAAGAGCCGATGACACAACTGTCATTTCGAGCCGATACTACAACTGTCATTTCGAGCCGATACTACAACTGTCATTTCGAGCCGAAGGCGAGAAATCTTGCGTTTCCATCCTACCGGTTCTAAGGGGGTAAGGAGTGGGGCTGTCACTATCGCGGCTCTAGAGCCAATTCGTGGAGTGAGCCTTTCTTATTCGCCCCCTATCCCATCCTTTCGTCTTGCAGACAGCAACGCAGCGGCCAGCGAGATAGGCGATGAAGGGAGCGATTCAGGCCGCTGAGGTGTCTAGTTTATTTTGAATAGGGAATGGGACGATTGTGTTGAGTTTCCGAAGGGAAGGTTATCATAGAAAACCGCCAATGAACTTACCGGTCTCCCCTCTCCCAAAGTGGGGAGGGGCGGGGGGGTGGGGGCTTGAAGCGTCGGTGATACGACCGTCATTTCGATCCGAAGACGAGATGAACAACTGTCATTTCGAGCCGAAGGCGAGAAATCTTGCCTTTCCATCCCACCGGTTCTGAGAGATTGGGTGGTGTTGCAGAGACTGCCAATTTCCCAGCTCTAGAGTCAGTTTGTGAAGTAAGTCGGCTTCGTTCGCCCCCTATCCCATCCTTTCCCCCTATTAGGGAGAAAGGGGGCGGTTATGATGGGTTTCCGAAGGGAAACTAATCAAAGCAAACCGCTGATAAACTTGTTGGTCTCCCCTCTCCCCAATGGGAGGAAGGGTGGGGTGGGGAGGGGCTTGCAGAGCCGGCGATACAACTGTCATTTCAAGCCGATACTACAACTGTCATTTCGAGCCGAAGGCGAGAAATCTTGCGTTTCCATCCCTCCGGTTTTGAGGGGGAAGGGCCTCCTGCCCCGGAAAATCTTGCGATTTTTTGGGAACCCCCTGTATCGGCCTTGAGGAGGCAGGGGTGGGGCTGGTTAAACAAGCCTACCTTGTTCACCCTTTACAATGAACTCGCCAGTCACTGCTCCCTTCCCTTGTTATCTTGCCATATCTCCCCCTTAAAACAAAATTCATCAAATCTTAATCTCCTCTTAACATCCGCTTAATCCCCTCTTAACATGGCTTTGGCATAATATCGCCCGAAGAGCAAGGGAGGTCAAATAACAGAACTCGCGTGCTCCTCATGGCTAGCTGATGCCAGCATAGCATTAAAATCAAAAAATTGCGTCTCAAAGGAGATCGGTTCAATGAAGCGTCACACTCGAAACGGTTTTACGCTCATCGAATTGCTTGTCGTTATCGCGATAATAGCGATACTGGCGGCGATTCTGTTCCCTGTTTTCGCGCAGGCTCGTGAAAAAGCGCGCGCTATCTCCTGTTTGTCGAACCTCAAGCAGATCGGTTTGGCAACAGGCATGTACGTTCAAGACTATGATGAGTATTTTTATCCGCACCGGTGGAATTCCGGCCCAGACAGCAACCCCTTCTTGCAAGACCCTGTAGGGAACGCCACGATTACCGGTGCTGCCCGCAACAAAACCTTCTGGATCAGCCTACTTTACCCCTATGCCAAAAACTACGACCTCTGGAAGTGCCCCTCCGCTCCAAATGCATTCGTAAAATGGAACACGGATGGTGCCAAATGTGGCGGCTCTGATAACAACACTGCCGTTGGCTGCGGTGGCGTGGGATATGGTGGGCAGAATAGCTACGGACACAACGACGCCTGGATGAGCCCTGCCGGTAGTTATGCAACGCTCTACGGTGGCGCCGTTGCTGTGGTAGCAGATGCCGCTGTGCCGCGCGTGGCCTCCACGGTGCTCGTGGTAGATGCCTCTTACTACGGTGCCGTGCCCGATGTCTGCAACGAATCCGGGCTTTGGCAGGCAAATAAGGCAAACGGCAATGAATGCAACTATGTGACCGGCCAGGGAGCCTTTTACGGGCACTACTGGAAGAACATCGGGAATGCCCGTTGGAGCTGGACGGGTGGAGAGGCCGGGCCTTACGGCGGTGCCGCCGGGGTGCAGAAGGCCCTCAACGACGGTCCCTCCCGCCACAACGGCATTATGAACGTGCAGTTCGTGGATGGCCATGCGAAGGCGATCCCCTACAAGGAGCTTATCGGCGATGTCTGTCTCTGGACGACCGATGCCGATGGCCCGCATCCGGCCTGCCAGTAGTTCTTAGCGTTTCACGAGAGATATTGAGGGGGCACGTTAGAAACGTGCCCCCTCTTGCTCCATGTAGGCGAGGGAAGAGTTTATCGTGTGGTGGGAGAGGTACCGGTTTTCCGTGGTGTGCTGCGATAGACGCGCCACCAGCCGGGTTGAATCTGCTGTTCCTCCTGAAACCTGAGGAAACGCGCCTTTAATACCTCCGCGCGGCCCAAATAGCCCACGAGCTGCCGCGGGTCTTCGCGTTTAACCACCGGAAGGCGGCCTATATCGTGCAACAGCATCTTCTCCATGGCTTCGTAGACCGTCTCGTCTTCATAGGTTACAACGAGATTTTTGCTGCTTGCATCGAGAACGATGAGATTCTCATCGGATGGATGCTGCTCCAGAACTCGCACGATGTCGCCGCGTGTCAGTATCCCTACCAGCTTTCCCTCCGAATCCACAACGAGGAGAGCGCGATGCTTATGTAACTGAGGATCGGAGGTGGTGCCAATTTCTCGGGCCAGCTCGGCGAGCTTTTTGTCGGCGGGTATCACGCCGGGGGTACGATCCATCACCTCGCCAACCTTGACTTGCTGCAGCACGTCAGCCTCGTACTCTTGGGGGATGGTTAGGCCGCGTCGCGCCAACTTCTCGGTCATGATGGTGGTTTCACGCAAGAAGAAAAGAACGATGCCGTCGGCGATGGCACTGACGATCATCAGGGGCAGGATCGAACCGTAGTTGCGTGTGATCTCAAAGCCAAACAGAACAAAGGCGAAGGTGGAGCGAGAAGCTGCGCCGAAGATGGCCGCCATGCTCGCTACCGCAAAGGCACCGGGGGAGAGGTGCGCCACAGGGCAGAGATGGTTCATTGCGATGGCGTACAGAGCACCTAAGGCTCCGCCCGACATCAGCATCGGGGCGAGAAGCCCACCGGATGTCTCGGAACCCAACGAGATCAACAACGCCAGGCTCTTGAAAATAAGAATGATAAGCAGAATAGATACGGGCAGTTGATTGTTGAGGATGGCGGTGATGTTACCGTAGCCCACTCCGAGAACGCGCGGCGCGAATAGGCCGATGACCCCTAAGATAAGCCCACCGATGGCCGGTTTCCAAACATCGTCTAGGCGCAGATGCTCGAAGAGGTCTTCAAACCAGTAGAGCGCCCGTGTGTAGCCGATGGCGGCCAGCCCGCAGATGGGGCCTAGGAGAACATAGAAGGCGAGATCGTGGAAAATGTTGAACTGGATAGGCCCCACTTTGAACAACAGCCCGGTGCCGAGCAGTTGATAGCGCACAATGGTGGCGATAGCGCTGGCGATAGTAACGGGGATGAAAGATCGCGGTTTAAACTCAAAAAGCAGCAGCTCTATGGCGAGGATAACGGCGGCAATAGGCGTACTGAAGATGGCCGCCATACCGGCAGCCGCTCCACAGGCGAGCAGCACCTTGCGTTCGGCGGGGGTTGTGTCTATCAACTGCCCCACCAACGAGCCTACGGCTCCGCCGGTCTGGATGATCGGCCCTTCGGCTCCGAAAGGGCCTCCGGTTCCGATGGCGATGGCCGCCGAGAGCGGTTTCAAAATGGCCACCCGCGCCTCCACCTTGCTATGGCTTGTAACAACGGCCTCCATCGCTTCGGGAATGCCGTGCCCTTTGATCTTGGGCGTGCCATATTTGGCCATTAGCCCTACGATAAGCCCACCGATGGCCGGAACGAAAACGAGCCACGGCCCTAAGGTGTTGGAGGTGATGTTGGGCAGGGTGAAGGCCACTTTATGATAGAAAATGACGTTGGTAAGCAGGGAGATAAGGTCGTAGAGAATGTAGGCCACAAAGGCGGCCAGTACGCCGATGATAACGGCCAGCGCGGTCATCGTCCAGAGACGAAAACCGCGTTTCTGCGGCCTATTTACCGCGTCGGCATCCGCAGCTGTTGGTGCTAAGCCGTTGCTTGATGAGCGATCCTGCATCTGACCCCTTATCGTTTTGATGATGGATTTTTTCTCTATTATACCCTATTATGTCGTATTAAGACATAATAGAATGGGATGGGCTGCGTGGAGGTCTGAATGACTCGGTAGAGGCAAAACGATTTGCCGCAAACATGCAGGAGGGAGACGTACTAATTGTTAACGGCCACGGCCTAAAGGCAAAGGCTGCCCTCTCACGTTGTGAGCGATAGGACTTCGGGGTTGTTGAGGGCGACCTAGGAAGGAGGGGGTGGGGCTGTAGGGGTAATCACAAGGGTTACCCACTCATCACGGGACTCGGTTCTAGAGCCAGTCTGCAAAGCAAGCCAACCTCGTTCGCTCCCTATCCCGACCTTTCCCCCGATTCGGGAGGTGCTAGCGCACGGC
>NZ_DATGKU010000070.1:0-9021 GCF_035294505.1 Chthonomonas sp.
AGCTCGAAGCAGGGCAGCAGGTAGGCCAACAGGATCAAGCCCAAAAGATACCAAAGCAGACGCGATGTATTGGGCGCCGTTTTAAGCAGCCATCGAAAGACTATCGCCCAGGAAAGCAGTTCAATGAAAAGAAGAAGAACAACCATAGATTGCGCATCGGTGCCGATGTAGAGTAGCGAACGCATCCTAGCTGGAACAAGGAAACTCCAGGGGGTATAAGGCAAAAGGTAGACGCATGAGATAGAGATGGGCAGATAGAGCAGCGCCCACAAGAAAAATCGCTTTGTTAGGGTGCTACTAGAATGTATCGTTGTTCTGGCAAACATGCTTTTTTAGACTTTCGCTTGACGTTGCTGGCGGAACTGACGCCATAACAGAGTAAGTACCCAGTATAAGTATAAGCAGCCCCACGGTGATGATCAGGAAACCTAAGGGAACAGGATGGGTTACCTGGGGTACATTGCTTTTGGACTTGGCCATTCCTTCTCGCCTTGGCTATTATCTCGTCCATAGAGCCAGGCTGGTATGCATAGGATACTTGTATAGGTAGATTGGAGCGATAATCCATAAGATAGATTATGCGCCCAGAATTGGGTGGGAGATGAGGCAACCAGGTTTTCAGATTGAACAGTTGATCGCTCAAGGCCGTAGGAGAGGCGCGGACTAATTTAAGCACAAAGTTAGAAGTATGGTCTTCTTCGTTGTTGTCTTGGTAGAGCAGGCGTCCCTTGGTATTGCAGGAGAGGACGATACGGTGGTGTTCTTGCTGGGGCGTAGAGCTGTTTGCCAGAGCGTTTAGCATCTGTATTGCCTGTTGCCTCGTCATGGTGCCTTGCTTTACCTGCCAATCGTACTGCTGCATTTTGCAATTTAGCAAAGGTGCATCTAGTTGTTTAGCATTAGGATGGCGCACGACCAGAGCGTAGGTGAGAGTGAACGGTGGAGAAAGGTTGCTAACGGTAGGAGAATTTGTCTGCCCTTTGGCCTGGCATGTCATCCATGCCAGTGTAATAAGAGTTGTCAAAAATGCGCAGTTGACCCTATTTCTCATCAATATCCTTCTCATTTTGTAAAGCCGGAGCAGGCGAGCGCGGGCGGCTCACCGCTCCGAATTTTGAGCAGCTCCTAGAATCAGTGTGCCCGTGGATTCTTGTAGGGTTAGGTACCCATAGAGGCCGACAAGGCAACCGGACAGGACAAGCAGAACCGGTAAGAGATGTTGCCTGAGGCTGATATTGCCGCGTGAGCCGATAGGCATTGGTGGCATAGAAGGGCTTCCTTCCGTTTCAGTGCTGCGCTTTTGCACCACTCAAATACTATAACACTTGCCGAAGGCGCAGCGTTACATCCATTTTCAGGCTTCGTTACCACGTGCATTTTGGGGGTCATTGGATGAACTTTCCGCATCTTCGGGGCACGCCCCCCCCCCGCGTCATGCTGCTGGAATTGCGCCTGTGTAGGAGCGTAGATGAGCTGAAGGCCATCCTCCCTCATCCATGTGCGTAGGGTTTCTAGTGCCCGATGAAGCTGGATGCGAACGGCACCGGGAGTGGAACCTATCGCTTTCGCGATCTCGGTAGGGCTTTGTTGATCGTAAAAGCGTCGGACGACTATCTCACGCTGGTTGGGGTTCAGCCGCTGTAGGTATCCTTCGAGCAAAGCACGCTGCTCCGTCCAGGAGAGACTCCATTCGGAATGAGGACAGCGCACCAACTCAACATCGGCTATGTTGACAAAGAGAAGATGCTGGGGAAGGGAGCGCAAGTAGTTGCAGGCGAAGTTGTGGGCGCATTGAAACAGATAGGCCTTATTATTCCGTTGTTCCGGGGAGAGGTTCTTGGCAAGCATGTGGACAGCAAAGTCGTGTGCGCAGTCCTCTCGCTCACAAAGAGGGACGTGACAGCAACTGGCCTGATAGCGCCCGATTTTTAACAGACAGAGGTAGAACTGTAGCTTTTCATTGTTAGCGGTTGACGGAACTGTTTGTTGCGCCCGACGGAGGTGGGAACTGGACTTGGCATCTTCCATCTTTTTTCCTTTCCCAGGATAAGACACCGAGCCTAAACAGGCTCTCAGAGGCCGAAGGAGAAGGGAGGGTAAGCCTAAACGAAACTACAGGAGCGCTATAGATGCCTTAAGCACTCCTAACTTATAATAACACAAAAAACTGCCAAAAGGTTTCTATGATAGGAGACAATTTTTTGCTCGATCTCAATAGCGTGCAGACAGTAGAGCCTCTGCCTGTGCGGTACGCCACGCACTTTTCGGCCCTAGGAGACCAAACCCACACGCCCTACCCCCTGCCCGAATAGGGCGAAGAGGTAGGGTGACGAGCCTTTATACCGCACAGTTGATCATGCAGTGCTGTATGCCGAGGCGCTCCTGGATAAATCCTCCGTGCTACAGCGGCTGAAGATACTCCGTTATCGTGGCGACTTCTGGAGTGCCGGAGCGGCGGGCTTTGAGGGCGATAAGCAGGGCGCGAGCCGTGTCAAGACTAGTAAGGCAAGGCACACCGGCCTCAACGCTGGCGCGACGTATGCGGGCGGCCTCGCGCTCGATGCGGCGATCGCTCGAAAGCGTGTTGATGAGCAGCGCGATCTGACCGCTGCGAATGAGGTCTACGATGTTGCCTTCACCCTCGTGAAGCTTTTTAACGGTGTTGGCCCGAATGCCGTGCTGGTTAAGGAAGCGTGCCGTGCCCTCCGTGGCGAAGATGCGAAAGCCCAACTCCTCAAACTCGCGTACAATCGGTACACTCTCGGCCTTATCCGCATCGGCAACCGTAACGATGAGGTTGCCACCGCGCGGTACCCCGATTCCAGAGGCGATAAGGGCCTTGTACAAGGCCTGGGGATAGTCGCGCGCGATGCCCATGATCTCGCCGGTGGACTTCATCTCCGGCCCGAGATTAATATCCACTTGGGTGAGTTTGAGGAAGGAAAAGACGGGGGCTTTTACTGCGATGGAGGGGGCTTCGGGATAGAGCCCTGGCTCGTAGCCCTGGTCGCGAATGGTGTGACCAAATATAGTTCGTGTGGCCACTTTTACCATCGGGATGCCCGTGATTTTGCTGAGATAGGGAACCGTGCGGGAGGAGCGCGGGTTCACCTCAAGAACTTGGGCCGTATCGGTTTCATTATCTACCACAAACTGAATGTTCATAAGCCCCCTTACCTCAAGGCGCTTGGCCAAGCGCATAGAGGTCTCGACCACCTGCGAAATAACGTGCTGTGAAAGGGTTTGAGGGGGATAGACGGCCATACTATCGCCGGAGTGTACGCCGGCACGCTCGATGTGCTCCATGATGCCGGGAATCAGGCACTCCTCGCCGTCACCGATAACATCTACCTCCACTTCGCGTCCAAGAATATATTTATCCACGAGAATGGGGGCGCGGGGCGAAACGTCCACCACGTAGTTCATGTACTGCTCGAGTTCATTACGATTGTATACGATCTCCATTGCGCGCCCTCCAAGCACATAGCTAGGGCGCACCAGCACCGGATAACCGATCTCTTCCGCCACCTCTAGCGCAGCCGAGATGCTGGTAACGGCTCGACCGGGCGGTTTTGGGATGCCGAGTTCGGTAAGAACCTTCTCAAACCGATCGCGGTCTTCGGCTAGGTCAATGGAGTCCGGCGAGGTACCGAGAATAGGAACGCCGGCCTCATGCAGCGGGCGTGCCAAATTGATGGCCGTTTGGCCGCCAAACTGCACGATAACCCCGTCCACCCCCTCATGTTCGAGGACGTTGAGAACGTCTTCAACGGTGAGTGGCTCGAAAAACAGCCTGTCGGAGGTATCGAAGTCGGTGGAGACGGTCTCGGGATTGTTGTTGATGATGATGGCCTTGTGGCCGAGTTCGCGAAGCGCCCAAATACAATGGACGGAGCAGTAGTCAAATTCGATGCCCTGGCCGATGCGAATGGGGCCGGAGCCAATGACGGCGATTTTCATCGGTTTGCTATTTAGCATAGTACGTATTCTTTACCATCCTTTCAAAATCAGTGCATATTAAGCAGCTCGATGACGGCCTGCTCGGTCGCTTGCGCGCGTTGGCTTACCTGCGCGATGGTGTCGTAAAGCTCGTTCGAGGCGTTTTGGAGTTGCGGTTCGTAGCGCGGTGCCGATTGGAGGCGCACGAACGCATTGCGAGCCGCTAAAATCGTCTGTTCGATGGCCTTTTGCTGAGCCGAAAGGCGTTCCAGGTTTCGCTCTAGCGCTCGCAGCCCTTCGATGCGTTCAAGACAGAGTTGTATGGAGTGCTCGAAGGTGGCGCGAGCAGCGGGGTCGCTGGCAGCGTCACGCTGCAAGACCAGCTCGGCGTACTCCTCAGATAGTCTTAGCAGGTTCTCTTTCTGCTCAAGTTGAACGAGGTTTTGGCGGATGTTTTCGAGTTGCCGTCTCGATGCCAACAGGCGGCCCAGGTGCGCCAAAGTCGCGCGAAGTTCCCGCTCCTGTTCAGGTTCTGCAGGCGACATTTGCGCCAAGAGAAGCAAAATATCGCTGTAGGCTCGCTCTGCCTCAGAAAGATGTAGGAGGGGCAGAGCCGCTTCTAGCTCTTCAGGGGGAACCACCTCGGTGAGGGGCACAGGGCGATGGCGCAAAACGCCTAGGCTGCAGCCCAGTGTGCAGAATAAGAGAAGCCACCATAGCACCTGGAAGAAGGGCACCGAGAGGGCAAATCCGTAAATAAGAGACGTCGTGAGCGCGAACAGAAGCAGTGAGCCGATACCTATCGCCAAATAGAGGTTACGTTTTCTTTGGCGGCGACGGCGGTTAAGAGCGCTGGCATAGGCTTTCGCCTCTGCGGGAGTAGGGGGGCGTTTTTGAATCCATCGGGGGCCGGAGACCACCGACCAGCTGAATATAAACGGCAGCGTTCCTTTCCAAGCAATATTATCCTGCAGATAGTTTCCCGGCACCGCCTCAAGCCGTGCAGCGAGTTGGGACGCTATCTCTGGGTCTATATCCTTTAAGCCGATCTGCATGGGTTGCTATAACCTTTTATTTTAAACCACTTGTTTCGTGCCCCATACCTGCATCATGCGTGCCATGCCAAAAACAACCGTTTTATCGCCGGCGAGCCGGCGCAACTGCCGACAGAGTTCCTCAATTTCCTCTCTGGAGGCGAGGCCGGCTGCGATCAGGTTCTCGGCGGCCTCTTCGATAGTCCAGCCCGGCAGAAGTTTTTGAGGGCCTTCGGCGAAGATGGGCTGGGCCAAGTTCACCTGAACCGAGTGCAGACCCAGCTCGCAAACCAGGGAGAAGAGCTTGCGGCCGATGGTGAAATCGGCTCCCTGCTGAGCACCGGCGGCACGATAGAGTTCAAAGCAGCGCTCGTAGGCGTGCGAAGGGGGCCAGCAGAAAGCCGCCGTGAAATCGCCATCTTCAACGGCAAGAACACCTGCCGGTTTCAAAAGCGCAACCATCTCGCGAAGTGCCTTTTCGGGATGAGCCAGGTGCATGAGAAGGAAGCGGCAGAAGACCATATCGAAGGTGCCATAGGGCAATCCTGTGGCATAGGCCGAGGCGGCATGAAACCGCAGGTTGGTAATACCGGCCTGCCGGGCCAACTGTGTGGCCGTTTGAACCTGCTCGGCGCTGGCATCTACACCGACGACGGAGCCGCTGGAACCGACTTGGGAGGCGATCCACTGGGAGACGATGCCTACCCCGCATCCGATATCGGCCACATGCATTCCTTCCCGCAGGCCGGCACGCTTAAGAAAAGCTTGGGTGTCGGGGCCATGTGTGGCCTCAACCACTTTCAGTCGCTCTATGGCCGTATCGCCTGTGGCCAGCACATATTTTTCATCGCGCATCGGTCGCCTCTGTCAAAGCCTCGTCCTCCAGGTCATAGCAGGAGTAGAAGTAGGGAGTGGCCGCCTCAAACTCGGCGGCGCAGGTATCTACCATTTTGTAGACCGGTTGGATACCTAGACGTTTGCGGAGTGCGCGAAGTTTCGCCTCTGGAATCTCCGCAAACTCGGCGATGACCCTGTCGGGAAAGCCGGCATGCTTCGCTTCCCTCAGCAGGCGGGTGACAAGGGGATAGTTTGTCGTTTCATTGCCGGCGTCCTCCTCTTGCAGAGCCAGTCGTGCGATGGCACGTGCGTTAAGCCGCAGTTTGGTCTCCAATTTCACCAACCCCTCGATCTTCCTCAGGAACCAAGGGTCAATATGGCTCAACGCGTGAATCTCCTCCACCAACATGCCGCGGCGGAAGCCTTCGGTGATCGCCCACAGCCGCTCGTCGTTGGGGATGCGAATGGCCTCCTCCAGCTCGATATCGCTCAAGAGATGCGACTTGCGGTTAGTAAGCCCGTAAACGCCGATCTCTAGCGAGCGAATAGCCTTCATTAAGGCTGCCTCAAAGGAGCGGTCTATGGCCATGACTTCACCGGTTGCTTTCATCTGGGTGGTGATGCGCCGGTCGGCCGACACGAACTTGTCGAAAGGCCAACGCGGGATTTTGACCACACAGTAGTCGAGTGCCGGCTCAAAACAGGCCAAGGTTTTGCGGGTGACCGCATTTTCGATCTCATCGAGATGCAGCCCGATTGCGATCTTTGCGGCCACTCTTGCGATGGGGTAGCCTGTGGCTTTGGAGGCCAGCGCAGAGGAGCGAGAGACGCGCGGGTTGACCTCGATGACGTAGTAGGCGAACGACTTGGGATCGAGCGCTAACTGGACGTTGCAACCTCCTTCGATGCCCAATGCGCGGATGATCTTAAGAGAGGCGGAGCGCAGCATCTGATACTCTTTATCCGTAAGCGTTTGGGAGGGAGCGACAACGATGCTGTCGCCCGTGTGCACCCCCATGGGGTCTATGTTCTCCATGTTACAGACCGTGATGGCAGTGTCGTTGGCATCGCGCATGACCTCATATTCGATCTCCTTCCAACCGTTTAGGTAGCGCTCTACCATAACCTGATGACGCATGGAGAGAGAAAGCCCACGATGGGTGATCTCGTAAAGCTCCTCCTCGTTATGGGCGATGCCTCCTCCTGTGCCTCCTAGCGTATAGGCCGGTCGCACGATAAGCGGCCAAATTCCTGACGATATAGGCTCGGAGAGTTGGTCTTCGTCGGTGATGATCCACGATTCGGGCACCGGTTCCCCGATAGCCCGCATAAGGTTGCGAAACTCCTCGCGGTCTTCTGCCTTGCGAATGGCCTCAAGCGGTGTTCCCAGAAGGCGCACGCCGTATTTTTCGAGGATGCCGGCCTCGGCGAGCTGGGTGGCCAGATTGAGTCCGGTCTGGCCTCCGAGGGTGGGTAGCAACCCATCGGGGCGCTCGCGTTCGATGACGCGCGTGGCGAACTCTATATTAAGCGGTTCGATATACACTCGGTCGGCCATATCGGCATCGGTCATGATGGTGGCCGGGTTAGAATTGATAAGCACCACCGAGATGCCCTCTTCCCGCAGAGCACGACAGGCTTGCGAGCCAGCATAGTCGAACTCGGCGGCTTGCCCGATGACGATGGGGCCGGAACCGATGACCATTACCTTCTTCAATGACTTATCTTTTGGCATAGTACCTCTTCTGTGACTTACTCGGTAGCGGTGGGCACGGCGTAGACAACGACGCCAAAGCCCACAACTTTGCGTTGCAGCAAAGGCTGCTGCTGAAATATGGTGGGATACTTACGACGCCACCATTGCAGGTTACGTCGCCCATCAAGTAGAGCGAGATAGCGTGGATGTGAGCGATATTGCGCCAGCGGATCGCTGTCGTTGCAGAGACCTGGCAACACCGGAACGTTTATAAAACGGTTGAAAAGACATAGCCCAGGAGCTGCATCGCCAAACAACACGCTGTTTTTAGGCAGCATGGCCGCCAACAGGAGGCTCGTCCGTTTTTGCGTGTAGCTTAGATGAGCTAGCCAGTCGGTTGTCCAACCCACTTGGCAAAGCGCCCAGGCCCCAATGAGGAGAATACGAAACGTGTTTAAGGCCGGTAACGTTAGCATTTTGGGAGGTGGAATGAAGAAGAAGCCTAGCCCCGCACAACACACCCCTAAAACAATAGGGATGCCATCTTCAAGTCTTCCGGGTAGATTTAGCGGACGGCCGATCTGGAACCCTAGGTAGCCTGCGAGCAGACCGCAGGAGGGGCGATGCATGGCTACGGTGCGAACTACGGTATGAAACCGTTGCAAGGCCACGGCGGCCAGCACGGCGAGGGCCGGGTAGAACAGCACATAATAGCGAGAGGGGGCGTAGCTTGAAACGGTGCAGAAGAGCACGAAGACCGTTAGCCAGCCGAAGAGGAAAGCTAGCCCATATGTTTGCGTTTCCTTAAACCACCGTTCCTTTTTGACAAGCAGCGCGATGCCCAACAGAAGCACCAACAGTGTCTCGATGGGTAGGTGAAGAAAGAGATAGGGGGCAATACCTCGATGATGACCGAAGAGATTCACCAATATATTCTCGCGCAATGCCCTAAGGCTATGCGGAAGCAACTGATGGGTAAGGTAGTAGTGGTTCATGTGCTGAATTTGTGCATAGTGTGGGAGATACCACCAGAGCAGATAGAACAGGAGCGAGGCGGCCAATCCCCCACTCCACCAGGCCAACAGTCGCCACCGCCTCTCCCACACCAACAAGGCCAACGGAACCCCCCACACCAAAGCGCCAAGCCCGCGCACCCCGTAAACTCCTCCAAGCACCAACCCGCTCAGTCCCATCCACACCCCTTGTCTCTCTTTGGCCAAAAGCCCCCCAACCCACAGGGCCCACCCCAAGCTCAGCACGAAAGCTCCGGGGGTATCCATGAGGGCGAGGCGGTTGTAGAGGAAGTTGGCATGGCTGAGGCCCCAAAGGAGGGTAGCGAGGAGGGCGGTTGGGGTATCGAAGAGGCGTTGGGTGGGGAAGAAGAGGAGGGGGAGGGTGAGGAGGGAGGTAAGGACGCTGAGGAGTCGGTCTTGGGGAAGTCCGGTACCGAGGAGGTGGAAGGTGAGGATTTGGGCATAGTGGAGGTAGGGCATGATGAGGTCGTTATTGAATTCA
>NZ_DATGKU010000071.1:0-1608 GCF_035294505.1 Chthonomonas sp.
AGGGGGGACCACCCTCCAAGGCTCAAGACCTTCAGCGACCGATAGTGGACAAGTACCGTGAGGGAAAGGTGAAAAGCACCCCGAGAGGGGGATGAAACAGACCCTGAAACCACGTACTCACCAGCAGTCAGAGGTCACTCCTGCAGGAGCAGGCAAGGACTGATGGCGTGCCTTTTGTAGAATGATCCGGCGAGTGCATCTTCGTCGCAGGTTAACCTTCGGGAAAGAAGGGGAGCCAGAGGGACACCGAGTCTGAAATAGGCGTAAGTGGCGAGGATGCGACCCTAAACCGTGTGAGCTATCCATGAGCAGAGTGAAGCGAAGGTGAAACTTCGTCGAGGCTCGCACCCACCAGTGTTGCAAAACTGGGGGAGGACTTGTGGATAGGGGTGAAATGCCAAACGAACACGGAGATAGCTGGTTCTCCCCGAAATGTATTGAGGTACAGCCACGACCCAGGCTTATGCTGGAGGTAGAGCGCTGGATGGGCTAGGGGCCCAGTGCGGGTTACCACACCCAACCAAACTGCGAATGCCAGCACAAGGGGAAGTGAGTGAGACGGCGGGGGCTAAGCTTCGTCGTCGAGAGGGAAACAGCCCAGACCACCAGCTAAGGTCTCAAACTCTCTGCTCAGTGTCAAAGGGGGTTGTCGCGCTCAAACAGCCAGGATGTTGGCTTAGAAGCAGCCATCATTGAAAGAGTGCGTAATAGCTCACTGGTCGAGTGAACGGGCACCGACAACGTAGCGAGGCTCAAGCATCGTACCGAAGCTGTGAATGCTCATCCTTCCTTTCAGGCGTCCGCCTGGGGAGGACTGAATGGGGCATGGTAGGGGAGCGTTCTGTAGCGAAGAAGCCAGACCGAGAGGACTGGTGGAGCGAACAGAAGTGAGAATGCCGGAATGAGTAGCGCATTACATGTGAGAACCATGTACACCGTAAGCCTGAGGGTTTCTGGACACTGTCAAACAATCCAGAGTCAGGCGGGTCCTAAGCCGAGGACGTTATAGTCGTAGGCGATGGCAAGCAGGTGAGTATTCCTGCCCCACAGCGCGTCGTTATGGAGTGAAGCGGGGACGCGGTAGGGACGGTGATCCTCTCAAATTGGACAGGAGAGGTTGGTCGTGCGAAGGATGAAGACGAGGCAAATCCCATCTTCAAAGATCTGACGCCGATCACGAGTCTGCGCAAGCAGGCGGAAGTCATCGCTGCCCAGGCCGCCGAGAAAAGCCGCTAACCAGACGTAGCTGCGCCCGTACCGCACACCGACACCGGTAGGCCGGGAGCACGCTCCCGAGGTGAACGAGTGAGCCTCTGTCAAGGAACTCGGCAAATTGACCCCGTACCTTTGGAAGAAGGGGTGCCTGAGTAGCGTGACCTTCGGGAAGCGCGAGCAGGCCGCAGTAAAGCGGCTCAAGCGACTGTTTATCAAAAACACAGGTCTCTGCGAACACGAAAGTGGACGTATAGGGGCTGACTCCTGCCCAGTGCCGGAAGGTTAAGAGGAGCGGTGCAAGCTGCGAATCGAAGCCCCGGTGAACGGCGGCCGTAACTATAACGGTCCTAAGGTAGCGAAATTCCTTGTCGGGTAAGTTCCGACCCGCACGAA
>NZ_DATGKU010000072.1:0-4547 GCF_035294505.1 Chthonomonas sp.
GGGCTAATACGCCGTCTAAGGCTTCGCGCGCCGGCCCACATCACGTTGCTTACTAGCAGCCGTGCCCAGAGACCGCAAGGGGCTAACGGCGGGGAGGCGGGTGCTTCTGGCAGGAACTACCTCCTCTTGCCGGATGGCACAAGGCAAGAGTTGCCCGCCTTTTGGAGCGGCATCTGTCCTGCCGATACGGTGTTGACGGTGGAGACCCCCGGGGGTGGGGGCTGGGGAGCGCCGCCTGATTAAAAGAATCGAGGATCGGTAAACACGCCGCTGGCCACAAGATAGACGTAGAGATCGGCACACATAACGGTCACCAAACTCACCCAGAAGAACTGACCGTGGTATTCGTTGAGCCAACTTACCCATCGCCACGACTTATAGCGCCAGCCGGATTTGGAAAACCAGTTCACCGCCCCCCCAATGAGATGGCGAAAAGCATGACATGAGAAGGTGTAGAGGGTCAGGGCGAGGGTATCTATGAGAAAGATAAGCGTGCCTAAACCGGCTCCCACGTGCACCTGCCCGGCTTCGGTATAAAAGAAAGCGTTGTAGAGATGCCACCAATGGAAGCCCACCAGGATCACGGCGATGTAGAAGGTGTAGCGATGGAGATTGAAAATTTTGTTAGGCCAGCGGGTCTCTCCGGTGTAGCGGCGGTGCTTGAATAGCTCGCGCACGGCACAGGCACCGGGGTCTTGGAAGAAGGCCCTATAGTAGACGCGACGGCAGAAATAGCAGGAGAGACGGAAAGCGAGGGGCAAGATCATCACGTAGAGCGCAGCGGAGACAGGCCAAGCCCCTATGCGGAGGTGAACAGGGATGTAGGGCGAGTAGAACGGCGACCAATAGTGGGGCTGAAGCCGCATGGGCGCCAGCCAAGGGAAGTTTTCTCCCTCGTTATAGGTGGCGAAGTAGCGCCCCATAAAGGCGCGAATGGTGGCGTAAATTACAAAGATAACGAGTACGACTACTGTGGTTGTCGGTGCCAACCAGTAGGCATCCTTACGTGGGTTCTCAATAACCGGTGTGCGTACTTCCTCTGTTTCTGGCGTGGTGTAAGTTGCCATGGCGCTTTTTCCCTCGACGTCGAAAATTTCATTTTCGGGAAGCCGCCACAGCGGCTTCTCTCTTTACTACGCTATAATAGCACAGAACGGAAATGTAAGAAAATGAAATTTTTCGATAGAAACTATTAGAAAAGCTTATTTTTTCCTCTCCCGCGTTGTTGCTATCTTCTCCGAAGGCGGCGCACAAGCCGCGTTACACCGTCCACAGCGCTCCCTCGCACCCGGTAAAACAGCACCACGACATCGTCGAGGATCGAGTAGATAACCGGTGTGGCCAGCAGGGTAAGCAGCAGGGAAAGCGTTTGCCCCCCCATAACCGTGTAGCCGATATCCTTATTGGTTTCGGCCCCCGATCCTTTTGAGATCACCAAAGGGATAAGCCCGGCCACGAATGCGATGGTTGTCATGAGAATAGGGCGTAGACGATCGCGATTGGCTTGCACGATGGCATCGAATCGGTTCATGCCGCGGGCACGCAGCTGGTTGGTGTGGTCAATTTGGAGGATGCCGTTCTTTTTGACCACCCCAAAGAGCACGAGAATGCCCAAAATCGAAAAGATATTCACTGTACGGTGGAAGATATAGATCGAGAGGAAGGCGAAGGGTGCCGTAAGCGGCAGCGCGCTCATAATGGCAATAGGATAGATCCACGATTCAAACTGTGCGGCCAAGATGAGATACATGAAGATGATGGCTAAGAGGAACGCGACCACAAACGCCTTAAAAGCCCGGATCAACTCGCGTGAGGTGCCGAACGGAATGATTCGGTATTGGGGTGGAAGGTGCAGTTGATCGAACATCTTCACGATCTGGGCGCCTATGGCCTGTTGCGAATAGCCCGGCAGAATGTTACAGGTGATCAGCACATTTCGCTGACGGTTGAGGCGGTTGATCTGCGCCGGCCCCGTCGTCTGCACCAGATGCACCACCTGATCTAACGGCACGCTGCCCACCGTGCTCGATGGAACCGTGAGCTGTTTAAGAATCTCCGGATTGTCACGATATTGCAAAGCGGCCCGCATATGCACCTCATACTGCTCACCGCCCTCGAAGTAGTCGGTCACCTGCTGATCGCCCACCAGAAGGTGCAGCGTATTGGCTAAATCGGCCACCGATACTCCCAAGTCGGCGGCGCGTTGTCGGTCTATGACCACATCTATTTCCGGCACACCGAGAACGAGGGAAGTATCGGCATCCACGACGCCGGGGATTTTCTTCAGTCCATCTAGAATCCGCTGTGAGTACTGCGCCAACATATTGAGATCGGGGCCGGATAGCGAGTAGGTGACGGCCGCTTGCGGCGCACCCGACGAAAAAGCGGGGATGGGGCCGGCGGTGGCGCGAATGTTGCCGTATTTCGGCAGAATTTTGGTTCGCACCATCTGTTGCACATCCTGTTGGGTGTAGCCATCGGTGCGATCCTCCACCTGCTTCATCTGAACATAAATAGAGGCCAGATTTTGGGTTTTTTGCGGGTTATCGCCGATGGTAACCACCGCATACTCCACATCCGGCAGCTTCAACGTCTCGCGGGCGATTCGGTCGGCGAGTGCCTGGGTGGCCACGAGACTGGTGCCTTCAGGGGCGCGAACGGAGATTTGAAACTGAGATTGGTCGTTATCCGGCAAAAAGTTTTTGGGAACCAGAGGCACCACAATCGCCATGCTTAACAGGGCAAGAAGACAGGCGATCAGCACAAAGATGCGGTGCCACCCCCATTTACCACCTAAACACCATTTAAGAATAGCCGTATAGGTTACGTCGAGCCAATGGAAAAATCCGCGCTGTTTTGAGGTCGCCACCAATCGCTTCTCGGTCGGCTCTTCCTCTCCCGGCACGCCCACCGGCATCCACTCTGGGGCGTCTGTACCGCCGGGCAGGCCCCGTGGTTTTAGCCAGCGCGAAGCCAACATGGGCGTAAGGCTGAAGGAGACAAAAAGCGACACAAGGATAGAGAAAGCCATGGTAAGGCCAAAAGATTTTAGGAACCGCCCGGTAATGCCGGTCATAAAGGCGATCGGCAGAAAGATGGCCACCAGCGAGAAGGTAGTGGCGAGCACGGCCAAGCCGATCTCTCGTGTGGCCTCGATGGCAGCCTCGAAGGGACGCATCCCTTTCTCTTCGATAAACCGATAGATATTCTCCAGCACCACAATGGCATCATCAATCACGATGCCCACAGCCAAAGTAAGCCCAAGCAGCGTGAGCAGGTTAAGGGTAAAGCCCATGGCATAAAGCAGCACAAAGGTGCTGATGATGGAGGCCGGGATGGCCAAACCGGAGATAATCGTCGTGCGAAAGTTCCATAAAAACACCAACACCACCAGGGCTGCAAGCAGACTGCCTAGTTTGAGATGGGACATTACCTCTCTGGTAGAGGCAAGAATATAGGTGGACTGATCGCGAACGATGCGAATGTTGTAGCCTGGGGGCAATGTGGGGCGAATTTCGGCTAATCGCTGTTTTACCGCCTGCACGGTTGCCACCGTATTCAGCCCTGACTGTTTGCGTATCGAGAGCAGCACGGTGGGAATGGGGTGTGAGACGCCCGGTTGCACCAAGTCGGCCACCGTGCTCGGCTCTTCGGTGCCATCCACCACCTGGGCCACATCTCCCACATGAATGAAAGAGCCTCCCGGCCCTTTGGCGACAACAATGTCGGCGAACTGTTGTGGGCTTGTGACACGGCCGAGCGTTCGCACCGTGAGCTTAACGGCGCCCTCATCTACATCGCCGCCGGGGGTTTGGAGGTTTTGAGACTGTAAAGCCCGTTCCACATCCAAGGCCGTAAGCCCGTAGGAGCGCAGTTTGTAGGGGTTCAAATAGATATTGATCTGGCGCTTGCGTGTGCCCAACAGCGTCACCTGTCCCACGCCATCTATCGACTCGATTTGGCGTCGCAGCACCTTGTCGGCGTATTCGCTGATGTTACGGATGTTATCCGGGGCGGAGAGCGCCAACTGAAGAATGGGGGCCGCGTCTGGGTCTACTTTGTCAATTACCGGTGGCTTTATGTCGGAGGGGAGATCGGGAAGAACCTCGTTGACCTTGGCGCGCACCTCCTCTACGGCGACATCTATATCTTTTTCCAGCACGAAGGTGATGATAACCTGCCCCACCCCATCATAAGAGACCGAGCTGAGGCTATCTATACCGCTGATGGTATTAACAGCCTCTTCAATCTTATCCACCACATCGGTCTCAATCTCTTGGGGAGAGGCGCCCTGCTCCGTCACGGTGACGGTGACCACGGGGAAGTCCACTTTGGGAAAGAGGTCTACTTGAAGTTGGGTGTAGCCGTAGATGCCCACCACCACAAGAACAAGGACGAGCACGGTAGCAAACACCGGTCGTCGCACGCAGACTTCCGCCAGCCACTGCATAGTTAGGTCACCTCATGCTGAAACAGATATTTGCGGTGAAATCCTTCGGATTTCCTTAGCATTATAGCCCAAAAAGCGCTCCCTTAGGGCGCCTTGT
>NZ_DATGKU010000073.1:0-12876 GCF_035294505.1 Chthonomonas sp.
TCTAAACTTCTCCCAGCGCTCGTAGGTCGTGCAAAACAGAGAGAACTGATTCGACATAACATTGAGCTGCCAACAGTTGTCCTTAGAGAGGAAAGCAGCAGACCATGAGGCGAATCTAGGGATCGTTTGCGGAAATTTGCTTGCCTCGTCAAGAGAAGCAAAATAGAGTGCATTTTGGAGCTTTAAATAGGGAAAGAAGGAGCGCAGTGACTCCCAAAGCTTGTTCAAGGACGCTTCATCAAAGGTGAGAGGCTCGTAAAATTGAAGATGACAGCTTACGTTGACCAGCGGATTTTTCTTGAAGATGACCCTTTTATAAGGCGGAAGAAGCATCTATCTACTCACTTGCCTATTTCAGTCCATCAAATTATATTCTATTCAGCGGCCTATGTCAATTCCTAGTCGCCAATAATATCCCCCTCAAGGCCGAGAGTGCTGCGTACAAGGCCAATGCCTTCCCCTCTTAGGGATAGCTGTCTGCAGCCTTGTGGATTAAGAGGCATACTGTTATCTCACCCTAGTCTGCTGTAGTCGTGGTGCGCCTTTCCCCGTAAAAATTCGTGCAGAATCGCGCTGAGAACGCCAACAATAGAAGCGAGGGAATCTTTTACGGTGAAAGGAGGTGATACCATCGTGGTAACTATTCTACCCTCGCTGCCGCAACAGGCCGCCGCGACGGCTGTTCCGTCAGCCGGAAGCTCCAATGGCGATGCGGCTGGCATTCCGTCCTTTACCGACCACCTCCAAGGAACTTTGCCACAAGGTGTTGGCACCGGCTCGGGGACGCCGAAACAAAACGCGGTTCAAACACAGCAGTCGGTGAAGCTGCCCATCCATGACGACGCCTCTAAGCCAAGTGCAGATGCCCAAACGGCTGAAAATACGACAGAGCCGAACCCGCAAGCCGTTAAAAAACCGGTTCACTCAAAACCAGATGCGGAGGCTTCTGGCTTGTCGGAGCAGGCACCGGCTTCGATGTTAGCGATGGCTTCCGTTGTGGCGGCTCTTCCGCCAACGACTGTCTCGGCCGAACCCGCTCCCAATGCTGCAAGCCAAAACAGCGCGGCAGAAGCGGCTAGTGCGGTGACCAGCAGCTCGCAAACACCTGGCCTAAGCGATAAAACCAATGCGCTCGCTGCCTTGGTGGCGTCGGAGCAGGAGATTTCCCCCACCCTTAACGAAACACCAGCAACTTCAGCCTCCGCGCCACTGCCGCTAAAGGAGCAGGCGGCAGGAGAGCCTGCAGCCATGCCCCTGACGGTTGTGTTGGCATCAAGAACCGTTGCTTCGGAGACTAGCGGTTATTCCGCTCTTCCGAAGTCCGCAACTCAGATAGGCGCACCGAATGGATCGAGGGACGTGACGCCAACTCCAACGACCATTTTAGGGGCGTCGGTCAGCACGACCGTCGCGGTTGCCGGTAACACGACATCGGGTGTTGTAGGGTCGCAGACGCAGGTTATCCCGCTGACGACGGCCGTCTCCACGGCAAGCGCCGAGAGCATCGTCCTCACGCAGAGCGATGGTGCTGCGCAAGGCACCTTGCCATCGCAACACGTTGCTGCGGCAGGAAACGATACCGACTCACAACCGGAGTTGGAGGTTACCGTACAAAATACGGGGCAGCCTGAGCAAGCTCATGCGATGTCTGAAACGGAGGCATTGCATCCTGCACAAACGCTGCAAGAGAGGCTTCTTCGCAGCGCCGTGTTAGGGGAAGCGAACAGCACACGACCCCAGAAAGTCGGGGGATTTTCTGAACTCTCCGGGGTCGGCTCTGAGACGGCTAAGGCCGACGACGCTGCCAAGAACGGTTTGGCGGAAGGGCAAAAGGCACTTTCACTGCATGAAGCCGTCGGAGGTGCCACAAACCCGAACGCGCTCTCCACGGAGGCTGTAACAAAACCACTCTCGACCGTTACTGCCCATGAAAGCGCTGCCGATGTGCAGACAGCTGTACCGTCGGTGGATACGGCGCCAACTTCGCAAAACACGAGCGGCAGCGCAGACAGCAGCAACTCGGCTAACGGCAACGCCACTCCGCAACCGTGGGCTCATGCAAGCGTGACCATCGCGTCGCTCCAGCAAAGCCAATCGAACGGCACATCAAACGCGGACGCCGCCGCGCCTGGTGCTGCGGGGGCAGCGCAGAGCACGCTCGACCGCATTCAAGTAGCTCAACAGGTGGTGCAGCATCTCGAAGCAGCCCGCTCGATGGTGGGTCGTGGCGAGATTACGTTGCGGCTAAGCCCACCGGAACTGGGCACACTGCGCATAGCGCTTAGCAGCGGTGCTCAGGGGGTAACGGCGCATCTTGTTGCGGAAACCAGCCAGGTGCAGCGCGCTCTTATGGACGAACAGCACCGACTACATGCCGCTCTCGAAGCCCAAGGGCTGAAGGTGCATTCGTTAGAGATAAGCGCCGGCAGCACCGGCCAACAAAACCCGGCTCCGTTTAGTGGCTCCTTGCAGATGCAGTATCAGACGAACGGTTATTCGAGGACAAACTACACCGCTATAGACCCTAGGCAAGTTTCGTCCATCGAACCGGCGGAAGCCGGCAATGATGAAACGAGTGGCCTTTCTGCGATGCCATTCGTAGGTACATCTCGCCTTAACTTCTTGGCGTAAAAACAACCCTAAGGTTAGGAGATCAGAAAGATGGCTATTAGCCAGGTAACCAACAGCACGACCAACAGCGCCACAACTCAAATAGGCGCCGCCGTGCAACAGGTGCAGAACAACCAGCAGGTTAGCGAGCAGGACTTTCTGCAAATGCTAACGACCCAGCTTTCAAACCAAGACCCGACCCAGCCGATAGATGAGAACCAGATGCTAGCTCAGCTTGCCCAGTTCTCAACCGTGGAGGGGGTCAACAACCTATTGACCTCGCAAACCCAACAACAGGCCATCAACCTGCTTGGGCATACCGTGCAGGCTTTGGTAAATACCAACAACAGCCCGCAGCTGGTCAGCGGGAAGGTGGTTGGGGTGAGTTGGAACGGGAGTAAGGTCTCGCTGACGTTAGATAATAACACATCAGTAACACTCGATGAGATAACACAGGTCTCTTGAGGTGACACCATGTCTGAGCCAGTTCGCGTTCCGCCCGTAGGACAGGGAGTTGCCGCTCCCGATAGGTCTCAAGAAAGTACAGGCAAGCAAAGGACGGCGCAGCAGCCTTCCTTTGCCGATCTCCTGCGCGCTCAGCAGGGAATTGCTCCTCTCGAGCCTGCGCGTTCCGGTGGAGCGCCTGAAGTGCCTGGGCTACGCTTTTCGGCGCATGCTCAGACCCGCATGAATTCGCGGCAGATCACGCTGGAAGCGCAGCATGTGGAGCGGTTGCAAAATGCGGTGCAGCGTGCAGAGGGCAAGGGGGCGCGCGATGCGCTCATCCTTATGGACAACATGGCGATGGTGGTGAGCATTAAAAATCGCACCGTGGTCACCGTGGTGGATCGCGACCATCTCAAGGAAAATGTGTTTACCAACATAGATAGTGCGGTTATCGCTTAGAGAGCCGCACCGTGCAGGCCGGACCGTGGATGGACTCCGCGGAGGCCTGAAAGCACACTCCCCGAATGATAGAGGGGAGCTATATCGTGAAAAAGCGCTTAGCGCATCCATTTACCAACAACAGGAGGTTCTATAGCAAGATGCTTCAAGCTATGTTTTCAGGCGTAAGCGGACTTCAAGTTCACCAAACCGATCTTGACGTCATCGGCAACAACATCGCCAACATCAACACGGTAGGTTACAAGGCCGGTCGCGTCACTTTTGAGGATCAGCTCTCTCAAACGATTCGCGATGCGGCAAGTCCCGGAGCCAATGTAGGCGGCCAAAATCCCGCCCAAGTGGGGCTTGGCGTTATGCTAGGCTCGGTAGACACGTTGCAGACGCAGGGAAACCTCGAAACGACGGGGAAAAACACCGACTTAGCCATTCAAGGTGCGGGCTACTTTTTAGTCGGCGATGGAAGCACCGTCTACTACACGCGCGACGGTTCGTTCGACCTCGATAGCGCCGGCGAGCTGGTGAACCCGGCAAACGGAGTGAAGTTGTTGGGGTATCAGGCCGATGCGAACGGTAAAGTGGATACCACACAACCTATCACCGCAAACAGCGTTATCAAGATACCTGTAGGCACGCTCACAGCCGTGAAGCAGACGACGGAGGCAACCTTCCAGGGAAATCTCGACGCTTCCTCTTCGCTACAGTCCACGACGGCTCAACTCACGGGGAATCTGGACGTCTCGCAAACGCCCCCTGCCATCAATACCACCATCTACGACTCGCTGGGCAACGCCCATACCTTGCAGGTTACTTTTTCCAACCCCGTGTTCAACCCTACCGGAGCCGGAGTGCCTGCGGGCGCTACACAGTCCTGGAAGGTCGCTCTTACTTTGGATGGGGCCACAACCAATTCCACGATCTATGCCGTTGGAGGCAAATTCGTTTTCGCCAACAGCTCTGGGGCTGTTTTAGGATCGTCGCAGGTGCTCAACGTGATCGGTAGTGGGGGGGCACCTAACTTCCCGATCACGGTGGATTTCAGCGGGCTTTCCGATTCCTCCAGCGTTTCCGCCAGCGCGAATGGGCAGAACACGCCGACGAAGATCGCCTCAACGCTCATGAGCTTGTCGGGCAACATGAATTTGGATAACCCTCCGGCGCCTATCACAACCACCGTTTACGACTCGGCGGGCAACGCCTACCAGATTCAGACAACTTTTCTAAACCCCACCTACAACCCCACCGGTCCGAATGTACCTGCCGGGGCGACGGCGGCCTATGATGTGCAGATCAAAAACTTGACGACGGGCACCACGCTCTACGATAGCACGGTGGCGGGCAACAACGAATCGAAAGCCTACTATATCCCCGGCCAAGGCTTTGTGCTGGCCAACACCACAACCGGTGCCGTGTTAGGCAACACCATTCAGTTAAGCAGCGCCCCCGGAACCTATGGGCCGAACAACACAGGGGCGCAGGTGGTGGCCGGCATGCCGCTTACCGTGGATCTGAGCAAGCTCTCGACCACCAATACCACCGGAACGGCTGATGGACGCACCGGTAGCCAGCCCTCGTGGTCAACGGCCGTGCAAGTCTACGATAGCTTGGGCATGAGTCATCTCATCACCTTCAACTTCACCCGTGCGTTAGTAGGTTCCGGGGCGCCCTCCAATGCTGCCGCTCGGTGGGAATGGACGGCTTCAGAGAACGGACATGTTATTTCTAGTAGCACCAGCTCCGGCAATCAGGCGCTCTTCTTCGATTCCTCCGGCAACCTGATTGACACGAACAACCAAACGGTCAATATTACTCCAACCAACGGAGCGGCGCCGTTTAGTATCAGCATCAACTTCGGTAGTCTTACCCAGATCGCGGGCAACTCCAGCGTGGCGGCCACCTCTCAGGATGGGGCGCCGATGGGGGTGCTTCAAAGCTTCTCTATTGCACAGGACGGAACCATCACAGGGGTCTTTTCCAACGGACAGACGCGCGTTTTGGGGCAGATCGCAACCGCCATCTTCTCCAACCCAGGCGGTCTGGCGAAACAGGGGCAAAACCTCTACTCGGCCTCCAGCAACTCCGGCCTGGCGCAAGTGGGTGTGCCCAACCAGGGCGGGCGCGGCCAGATCAACGTGGGCTTTTTAGAGATGTCTAACGTTGACCTTTCAACGGAGTTCACCAACCTGATCATCGCCGAGAGGGGCTTCCAAGCCAACACGCGTATCGTCACCACCGTAGATAACCTACTTCAGGATGTTATCAACCTGAAACAGGGAGGCTAGGTGTCCTAACAGAGCCATAAGGGGTTCGACAAGCACCCGCTTGTCGAACCCCTTTGAAGGAGTAAAGCATGATACAAGTGACCCGTTTTAACCATACCGAACTCTACATCAATGCCGACCTCATCGAGTTCGTTGAAAGCACACCCGACACCGTTATCTCGATGATAAGCGGGCGTAAGGTGCTCGTTTTGGAAAAGCCGGAGGAGGTGCGTCGCAAAATTCTGGCCTATCGGCAGGAGGTTGGGCCGCTGCTTTTGCGCACAGGGATCGTTCATCCGGAGGCCGAGCAGGAGGAGAAAGACGAAACCACGGCAGCGCCTCGCTAAGGTTTCGACACGAAAGGGAGTTAAGAAAGCAGCATGGACCTTGCAACCATTATCGGACTCGTTTTGGCATGGGGGGCGTTGTTAGGCGCCTTGCTCATGGAGGGTGGCGAGCTACGGGTGATGATCAATCTCCCCGCCGCGCTGCTGGTTTTTGGTGGAACCATTGGAGCCGCCGTTATCAGCTTTCGAATGAACCAGATTATGGAGGTGCCCAGCATTCTTTCCATCGCCTTCCGCGAAAAGGCACTGGAGCTACCGGATGTTATTCGGCAGTTGGTGCGCTTAGCCGAGAAGGCGCGTCGCGACGGTCTGCTTTCCCTAGAGGAGGAGAGCCGGCGCCTTCATGACCCGTTCTTAAAACGTGGCCTGCGTCTCGCCATTGATGGTACCGACCCCGAGCTTCTTCGAGGAGTTTTGGAGACGGAGATACAGCTTTTGCAGGCACGCCATCGTGCCGGCGAGTCGATTTTCATTACCCTTGGCGGCTTTGCACCCACACTAGGGATCATCGGCACCGTAATGGGGCTAATTCACATGTTGGCCAACCTCAGCGATCCGGGCAAGATGGGGCCACTTATCGCAGGCGCTTTCATCGCCACGCTCTACGGCGTTTCCAGCGCCAATTTAATCTTCTTGCCCATTGCCAACAAGCTACGCATGCGCTCTTCAGAGGAGGCGCTTGCACGAGAGGTGATGTTGGAAGGAATTCTCTCTATTCAGGCGGGCGATAATCCACGCCTTGTGGAGGAGAAGCTAAAAGCCTATTTGGCCCCACGGCTTCGAGGGCAGAGTGCCCTTGCGGGAGCACGACGATGAATCGCGCTCTGTTGCGAGGTCGGGGACAGCCTGAACACCGAGAGAACTTAGAACGGTGGCTGCTCACCTATGCCGATATGATCACCCTGCTTATGGCTTTCTTCCTCATGCTCTATTCGATGTCGGTGATGAGCCGGGGCAAGTTTCAACAGATGGCGATCTCCGTGCGACAGGGTTTCGACGGCGACAAGGCGGCAAAGGGGGTTGGTGTCGGCACCGATTTGGCTGCAGAGAGAACCTATCAGCAGTACATGCAGTCCTTGCAAAAATTACGGCAATATGTGGAACAACACCATTTGGAAGGCGCTATCCATATGAGCAACGACCGCCGTGGCATCGTGATCAGCGTGCTTACCGACGGGTTGCTCTTCAAAAGCGGGCAGGCAACCTTACAGCCTCAGAGCCTGCCGTTGCTACACCAGATCGCGGGGTTGTTGCGGGTGCTGCCAAACGACGTGGTGGTTGAAGGCCATACCGATGACCGACCCATTCACACCCTGCAGTTCGCCTCGAACTGGGAGCTTTCCGCCGCACGTGCCGGGGCGGTGGTGCGCGATCTCATCTCGCGGGAGGGTTTGCCCATACGGCGGTTCTCGGCCGCCGGCTATGCCGATACGCGCCCTCTCTATCCTAACGATACCCCACAGCATCGCGCGCGCAATCGCCGGGTGGAGATCGTGCTGCTGCGCACGCAACAAGAAGCTGAAGCCGAGATGCAACGTCAACAAGAGATCGCCCGCATTACCGACGGCGGTAATGTGAGCTCTGTAGAACCGTCGGGACAGCCGCCCTCTGTGCTGGCGAATCCGCGGCAACAAGAGGCAGCTTCGGGAGCGAACTCCTTAGGAAGCCGCTCTCGTTTGGTCGCTCCTTCGGATGAGGGAAGTGTGGCCGAGCCTTAATGCAAGCAAAACATCGTTTTTGAGGAGATAGATATCTATGGTAGCGAAGCCGGAAATGCGTCAACAGCCTGCTGAGGAGGTTCAGGAGGCGCCAAAAAAGAGATCAAAACGCCCTCTCTTGTTGCTCTTTGGATTGGTGGTTGCATTGGTCGTTGGCCTGCTCGCCTTTCACATGCTAAGTGGCAAGAAGGGGGCAACGAAAGGGGAGGTTAAGAAAGAGTTGAAGGTCTCTTATTACCTCCCGCTCGATGACTTTTTGGTGAACCTTAGTGGGAGCGATGACCACTATTTGAAAGCGGGCATCACGTTGGGCATGACTCAAAACATGTCGCAGGACGAAGCCAAAGACAAAACCGCCCCTATTCGGGATGCCATCATCACGGTTCTCAGCCACAAGACGCTGGCCGATGTTTCAAAGGAGGGGGCGAAAGAGGCTCTTAAGAAGGAGATTCAAGAAAGGGTCAACGAGGCATTAGGTGGGCAGGACGTGGCGGCCGTCTATTTTACCTCGTTCGCCACACAATAGATTTCGCCCGAACCGTTCGCTTGCCAGGAGAGCGAGACGGCAGGCGAACGGTTAGGAATAACTGACCTCCTCAATGATATAGACCACCGTGCGCCCGTTAGGCAGGCGAACCTCCACCTGTTCGCCTGCCTTGCGCTTGAGCAGCGCTTGGCCTATAGGAGAGTTGTAGGAGATTTGATTCTTGGTAGGATCGGCCGAATTTGCATCTACAATAACATACTCGAACCGCTTGCCCTCGGCATCAACTACCGTCACCTTAGAGCCAACGTCTACGGATCCATTTTGGGCTGCGGGCGTAGCTCCCTTTTCGATAACTTTTGCCCGCTCTAACATCGCCTCAATCTCGGCGATCTTGCCGTTGAGAATGGCCTGTTCTCTGCGTGCCGCTTGGTATTCGAAATTCTCCGAGAGATCGCCGTAGGAGCGTGCTTTACGTATGGCTTCGGCAATGCGCGCTCTTTCCACGGTGCGTAGGCGATGAAGCTCTTCCTCAAGCTTTTTTTTGCTCTCTACGGTGAGGATGACCTCGTCTTTAGGCATGGACTTACTCTACACCTCTAGCGCTTACGTGAGTCGTTCGTCTTTTGGCGCACAAAAAGAGCGAAACGCCTCGGCGTATTCGCTGCTTATTTTAAAATACCCTAGTTACGGCGCTGTGTCAACTTTATCCCACTCTTATCCTCTTTTTGAGGAGGGTTTTCGTTGCCCGATGCTGCGTGGCCAAGCTATCTAATGGGTTTGGCCCGATGGAGCGCTGCGTTTTTCCTGATGGAGCGCGTCGAGCTGCTCAAAGATGCGCTCCGCCTCTTCCGCTTTCAGTCGCCCCGATTCTACCATCTGTAGAAGACGCAGTCGCTCTTCCCTTCTCTGAATCTCTTCTGGGGAAGGCGTTTTCGGCGCCGAGTCTTTCTGTGGCGAACCGCTAAGGCGGGAGCGCAGGTTGGACTTCATGTCGTTTAAGCTGCGGCTTGCCACCACCTTAAAGCCGCCCCAGACATCTTTTGCGGCGCTTTTTGCCGATTCTTTCATATAGGCGCCTATCACCTTCATGACGGCCGGCACCAAGGCGGGCGGCACCTCGATGGTTTCGTGCGTTCCATCGGGGCGGGGTATCTCCACCTTCTGAAGGTTTTGGCGATCGTTGGTTTTCGGCTTTTCTTTAGGAGGCTCAGGCGCGCTCGTTGCCGTCGGTTGGGCCTGCTGCGCTCGCTGAAGCGCCTCGATCATGCGAGCGCCCTCTTCGGGCGTGAGCACGCCCTCGGCAATAAGCCGTAAAATACGCTCTTTCTCCGTCTCTGGCATTGCGCAAGCTCCTTCCTATGCCAAGCTTCCATGCTGTATTCGGGTAATGTGTACATCGCCAGAGGTGGTTTGGACGTTGAGGGTTCCCGTGCCCTCACCGAGTTTTCCCGTCCAAAGGGTTTCGGTTGCGGTTACCTCATGGGCATCGTGCTCGCAGCGGAGGGTGCCGGAGATGGTTCCTAAGGTGACGCGCAGATGGCTCTCGGTAGGCAGGCAGATATCTACATCGCCAGAAACGGTGCTTGCTTGAAGCGCTCCGGAGAACGCTGTTTCAAAATCTACCGAGATGTCGCCGCTCACCGACTGTGCCTGGAATCTCTCTGAGCGACCTATGTGGGCAAAGATGTTCCCGGAGACGATCTTGAGGGCTATCTGTCCGTGAACATTGTTGAGATACACCTGGCCGCTGATCGACTCGCAGACGATGTCCATGGGGCTTCGATGTCCCGCCTCTTCCACACGCACGTCGCCGGAGACCGACTTGCATTCAAGTCGTTCGCCTTCTATGGCTTTGGCGCGTATATCGCCGCTTGCTGTGTTGGCCACGAGGCCGCCCTCTATATTGGAGGCCTCGATATTTCCGCTCTTTGTGGCCACCGAGGCCATGCCCCGAATCTGTTTGAGGTGAATGGAGTCGGAGTGGGTTTGGGCGCGCACATTGCCTCCGATGTCTTCGAGCGTAACTTGGCCGTGGTCTGTAATGACCTCTACGGCGCCATCCACGTGGGCTATCTCCACGTCGCCGAATCGCGTTTTGACGTGGGTAGTACCAAGCGCACGTGGAACGGTGATTTCAAGGTCTACCGTGCCCTGATCGAAGTTCTCGGGGGCGTTTATGCGCACTTCGAGGCGCGAGTCGGTGCCGCTGATGGCGACCTCGATGGATTCTAGGAGGTTTTTAAGCTCGACTTCGTTGGGGCCCCAAACGGTGCGTTCGACCACCACTTTTGCGGGCGCATCGGCAACACCGGTGATCTTCACATTGCCAAGCGGGTTTTCAATAGAGACATTCGCCCCAGGCGCAAGATAGAACTCCTGTTGGTGGGTTTCTGTGCGTTCCGGCAGGTTGCCCTCGTTCTCCGGCCGCACTTCCCCCGGTTTCGTCCAGGTGCGCATACGGGCAACGAAAGTGGAGGAGAAGCGCCCCCCACTTTTCGTGGCTAGGCGCAACTGTTCCTGAACGCGCTCGACGATCTTGTCAACATCCACTTTGCTAATCGCTTTGGAGATGCGCTCGCCAAGGTCGCTGAGGCCGGCGAAGGGAGATTGAGCGGAGGTTGTTCGCTTCTCTTCGGCTTTCTGTTCGCTTTTGGTTTGGGATTCTTTGGAGGTTTCTGAGGAGGTCATCGTTTTGCTTCCACCACGCAAAGCCGCGATCAGCATCTCGGCCTCTTGGGCCGTAATTTTGCCCTCCTGCAGAAGCTCTAGAACCCGCATGACATTCTCATCCATCTTAAGGCTCCTTTCTAAGGGATTGTGTAACCCCTAAATGAGTTGGCGTAACGCTTCGGCTGCCTCTTCTGCATCTATCTCACCGTTCTCTAAGGCTTCGAGAATCTCAAGGCGCTGTGCACGGACGCTTGCGGCGGAGGGCGCATTGTCTGAAACGGCCCCTCCTCCTTGAAGCCCTAAAGCGGCGAGGGCATTCTGCAGACGATTGCGCACGGTAGGATAGGAGATGCCCAACTCCCGCTCCACACGGCTTAAGTTGCCCTCACAGCGCAGAAAGGTTTCGATGAACCGCAGATGCTCTTCAGCAAGCCGACAGAACCGACAGCTGTCGAAGACCCCCCGCACGCTCGTTTGACACTGGGGGCAGTGCAGTTCGGTTACTTGCAAGCTGCCACCACAAACAGGACAACGGGTAAGTAAACCCGCCATGCACCCCTCCTTACCAGAGGATTACGGCTCTATTCTACATCGGGTTTCAAAAAAAGTCAAATCTTCTGCCATCAGACATCAGAATTTCTTGGTTCAGGTTTGAAAGTTCTAAAGTTCGATCTCATTGCTGCCTCCTCTAAAGCCTGCATCGGTGTGGACATGTTGATTTTTTATACAAAATTTTCCGCTTTCTAAAATTGTGAAGGCATTAATTCAAATAGAAGTCGCCCTACGGTTCTGTTATCGAGATTGGCTTCAAAAAACTTCTCTCTATACCATCAAGAAAAGGAGACGGAAGAAGAATGCGAACGCTGCATGTGCTGATGATGCTGATCGGCACAACGTTGTTGGTAGGATGTGGGGGAGGGGGAGGCGGCCCCGTCTATTCCGGTGGAGGAACCACCCCGGCCACACACCTCCGTTCCCCGTTGCCGGGAGATACCTACAACTACACGCTGTCTGGGAAGCTGCAGGCCATCGGAACCAATGTGAGCTATAGCTTCACCGGCAATCTCGTGATAGGGTTTAGCCAAACCAACTATAACGGGGCCAGCGTCCTGCTGCGCAACAGCGCCTTGACCCTTAACCTTAGCAACGGGCAGACTCTTGCTGTCAATGAACAGGAGATCGAAAGTAGCGATTCGAGCGGAGATCTCGTTGGGTTGGCCAATATTCAAAACGGCACTGTAGACCCCCTCAGTCCACCTGTCATCACCGCTCCGGCCGCATGGAGCAACGCGCTCTCGATCGATCAACAGACGACCACGAGTTTCGGCATATCCTATGTGGATAGCTTTACCGTTGTGGGTGCAGAGAACGTATCTACACCGATAGGTACGTTCGCCTGTTGGAAGGTCAACTTCACATCGAACTCCAGTTCGTCGAGTAACACCAACGAGACGATCTGGTACGCACCTGAGATGGGAGATGCTCCTATTAAGGAATCGGGCACAACTACCATTGTTGCGAGCGACGGGAACACATACACGGCAACAATTAATTCGATCCTCAGCTCCACGAATGTGCCCATCTCCTAATGAGAAAACAGAGGCGCTAGGCCCCGTTCTAGGAACTTAAGAGGCCTATTTCTCGCATAAGATAGGGTATAATAGTATTGATGCCTCTATGTGAGAAATCTGAAGGGAGGAGCCTTTTGCATGGCCAAGAAGAAAGACACATCCAAAACGAACGTTGCCGCACGCTTAGAGTCGAAAGCCCAACAGCAGCTATGTCGCTTTTGCGGTCGCAAGCCCGAAGTGGTGCGACAGTTGACCCCTAGCGGTAAAGTGCAGATGTTCCGCAAATGCTGCGCGGAAGCGGGTCTCGTG
>NZ_DATGKU010000074.1:0-34455 GCF_035294505.1 Chthonomonas sp.
ACGAGCGCAACGGAACCCGACTGCACCAGGCGACCTACCAGCCCCTTCGGAAAGCGCACCCTGACCTGCCTGCCCAGTTGGTCGTAGCGGCGAGAAGGAAGGCGGGGGAGGCCCTCAAGTCGGTACAGGAGCGCAAGAAGCCGGGACGCTCCGTTTCCGGCCCTCAGTCTGCCCTTTGCCCCGTCCGCTATGATGCGCGTTTGTATTGGGTGCGCCTTCAAGACGGCTGTGCCTCTCTGACTACCACACAAGGGCGTGTTTGTGTTACCTTCCGCCTGTGCAACTACTATACCCGTAGTGCAATCGCGAAAGGCACTCGCTCTGGAAGACCTCCGTACCCTTCGGGACAGAGCAGAAACGGTTTCTCGCGAAATGCGATGGCTACTCGGTAACTGGGCGTTCCGGCAACTGCGTCAATTCATCGCCTATAAAGCCGAGGCGGCAGGAGTGCCCGTTGTGTTGGTTGACCCGCGCCACTCGTCTCGCACCTGTTGTGTGTGCGGATACTGCGCCAAAGCCAATCGCAAGAGCCAGAGCAGCTTTCGATGTCAGCAGTGTGGCTTTGAGGCGAATGCCGACTTCAATGCGGCGAGAAACCTTAAAGCACGGGGCGAAAGTTCAGACGCCCTATTGTGTCGGTTGGAGGGTCACGCTTTCAACCAGGCGCAAGCCCCTATGCTTTAGCCAGGGGTATCTGACTCTACCTAGCTGGGGGCTGAAAACGCAAACCTTTGCACCTGACTTTGAAACCGCTCTAGCGATCGGGGGGTGTCTCTGTGCCACCGTGATGAGCGGAACAAAGGAAGAGGTTAATCCCCTTTTGCGTGATGAGCGATCCGGAGAAGGCCATAATCATAAGCAGAACCACACGGAACAGCAACCATCCGAAACGCGCTGCGATGAGAGCCAGAGTAGGATCGGTTTTGGGGTTGCCGGTGAAGCGTAGGTCAAGCGCTGCCGAAGCCGGTGCCGTGAAAAGCCCGTAAGCAATATAAAAGACCCAACCGAGCAACCCAACGCCACCCAGAAACACAAGCACTCCTAAAACGCGCCCCACAAGGCTACCGCGCGTCTGCAACTTCACGGCTCGTTCTCCTGTATGAAGTGTGGCAGCCATGTCTCCATCCCATACTTGCACAGACGTTTATCCCTCCAAATAGGTTCTCCGTTAGCCGGTTCTATTGCCCGCTTAATTCGACTGCGAAACCTTGTATTCCTTCTTAGTACGTACTTTTACGACACTCTGTGACGCCGAAGCGGTTCCACACGAGGCAACCTCAGGGCCGAAATAGGGATCGCCCTGTTGTCGCAGAAACTGAACTGCCGCCAGGCGCGGCTTAAGCGGCAGGTGTGCGATCATCTCCGAAATGGTAACGACACGATAGCCTCTTTGGGCCAGGCCCTTCAGAATGGCAGGAAGGGCGCGTGCCGTATCTGGATAGTCGTGTAACAAGAGAATGCTGCCGTTCTCTAGGCGGTCAAGCGTTCGATGCACGATAAAAGATACGGACTCATCGGTGACGAAGTCTTTGGCGCCGACGGTGTAGCCCACCACGATATAGCCCAGCCGTTTTGCCTCTGCAAGCACCCGATCGTTGTAGTCCATCCCCGGTGGGCGCAACAGATAGAGATGTTGACCGGTGATACGATAGAAGGTAATGTCGGCATCGTTGATCTCGTGATGCCGTTCGAGGGGGGAAAGGTGTGGGAGACGTAGATGGGTGCTCGTGTGGTTGCCGATCTCGTTGCCCTCCGCAAGCGTCTCGCGCACTAGGTTTGGGTAGGCCGCCATATTCTCCCCTACGTCGAAGAAGGTGGCGTGTACATGGAAACGTTGGAGAGTAGCTAAAATGGAGGGCAGGCTTTGGGGATGGGGGCCGTCGTCAAAGGTGAGGGCCACCTCCGGCAATTGGTGGTTTCCGTGAAGCAGCAGGTCTTGCTGAGGTAGGTAGAGGTCTTCGTTATGCCACCGCCGCCACCAGTAGAACGGGTCAAGCGTATCTTTCCAGCTTATTGCGCGATGTTCGTTATACCATAAGGCGCCCATGGCGCCTGCGATGAGTAAAACGCCCACGAGGAGCCAGCGCAGAAACGGTCGGTTCACATATCGGTTCGGTACGTTGGAAGGCATGGTTTCATTATATCTTGAAGGGGCTGCAGGATGCGATGCCTCCAGCGTCGAATCTGTGCAAGAATCATAAGGTAAGGATAGATGGGTCAAGTTTTGGAGAGGATTAAAGCAAGCTAGCATGGGAATTCAAACTGAATTGGAAGCCTTGTATCGCCTACAGGAGATTGACAACGCGATTGCCGACCTGCGTAGAGAGTATGCTCGGTTAGACCGTGGGGAGGCCGAACGCAAAGCGTATGAGGAGGCGAAGGCGGCATTTTCTACACTTCAGGAGACCGTCAAGAAGTTGGAGACCGAACTGCGCGACGCCGAGCTAGAGTTAAAGGGGGTCGAGAGCAAGCGGGCGCGTGAGGAGGCGCGACTGAAGAGCGGTGCCGTGCGTTCTCCTCGTGAACTGCAAGCTTTGGAGGCCGAGGTGGAGGCTTTGGGCCGGCAGAGATCGCGCCTCGACGAGAAAGTTCTGATGCTAATGGAGGCTTTGGAGCAGCGACGAACCGAAGAAAAACAGGCCCGACAGTCGCTGTCTATTGCAGCTAAACAACTGCAATCTAAAATAGATGCTTTCAACACGGCGGCCACTCGAATGAAGTCCGAGTCGCAAGAGCTTGCGGAGGCGCGTAAGGAGGCGCTGGCGAAGGTGCCATCCAACCTTTTACGCACCTACGAGCGTCTGAGGGAGACGAAAGAGGGCGTGGCGGTGGCTGCCGTTATCCACGGTATCTGCACAGCCTGCCACCTCACGCTGCCGACCAACACGGTAGACCGAGCGCGGCGCTATGAGACCTTTGTCTATTGCGACAACTGCGGGCGCATTCTCTATGTGCCCGAGGATTAAGGAGAGATCGGTGGTTCATAAAGTATGTACGGCATATGTAGATGGGGCGGCGAAGGGCAACCCCGGCCCGGCGGGTTTAGGGGTGGTGCTGTTAGATGGCGATGGCAACACACTGCGCGAAATAGCCGAGCCTCTTGGATGTACGACGAACAATGTGGCCGAATACCACGCGCTTATTCGGGCGCTTGAGGAGGCGCGGGCGCTGGGTTGCGAGCGCATCCGCATCTTTACCGATAGCGAGCTGATGGCGCGGCAGATCGAGGGCACCTATCGGGTAAAAACCGCCCATCTTTGGCCGCTCTACCAGCAGGCGCGATTGCTCATGGGGCAGTTTAAGGAGGCCATGCTCACATCGGTGCCACGTGAGCAGAACAAACGGGCCGACATGCTCTCTAAAATCGGGGTTAGCCAAGCGGCAACGCAGTCTTCTTGCAACGAGCAGGCGGTTTAGGGGCGCGGGCGGGGGCCGGGGCTTACGCCCTCAAGATGTGGCGGCCTTGGCGGAATACGCACGGTGAGGTCGCTCTCTACCCTAATCTGACACGAAAGCCGATAGCGTTCGATGAGACCAGGCTCTTTCATAAGCGCTGCCCGCTCCTTCTCCCCCATCGGGGGCGGCGTGCCCTCCACAATCTCCACACGGCAGGTGGTGCAGCGTGCCTGTCCGCCGCAACGGTGCAGCATGGGCACGCCGTTATCTTCTAAGGCCAAAACCAACTTTGTGCCGTTGGGAACCTCGAAACTTTTTTCATTGTCTCCGATAACGGTAATACGGGGCATTCCCTTCTCTTCCCTTGTAGAAAATGATGCAGTCGTAGGATACCTGAATTTGAGTGCGAGTGCTGAAACGAAGCGGAGGGCTTAGAGGCGATGCCGATGGATGTGGGATATTTCCACGCGGAGGCTCATGAGGTGAAAAACACGAGAAAGGGGCCGACCAGAATCGAACTGGTGAATCGCGGTTTTGCAGACCGCTCCCTTAGCCACTTGGGTACGGCCCCTCGTATGTGGACGCCGGACTACCGACGCCATAGAGCGGGAGACGAGACTCGAACTCGCGACATTCAGCTTGGGAAGCTGACGTTCTACCACTGAACTACTCCCGCACAGCCATGTTCATTTTACGCCGAATCGAGGCCGTCTGTCAAGTTGCTTAGGGCATGCACGCCAAAGAACAGACGCCGAATCTGGTTTTTCCACATAGTGAAGTCTCCTCACCCCCAAGGGGTGGGAGTTCCAAGTTCAGCGGGAACTGCTGACTTTCGCCAGCCTCACGTTCCCTCCCTTGGCGTTTAGACTCTCCGCACTTCCTGCGGCGAGTATCCTCAGCCCTTCAACCAGCAGATTGATGGCGGCATTGGGGTCTCGGTCATGTTCCTTACCACACCCTGCACACCTCCACCGTCTGTCCGAAAGGTCAAGAGGCTGACGGTGACCACACCGGTGACACGTCTTAGAGGAAGGAAAGAACCTGTCTACCTTAACGAGGCGACGGTGGTTCCAAGCCGCTTTGTAGGCCAGCATCCGAACAAATGCACCCACAGACGCATCGGGGAAACTCTTGGCCAGTTTGGTTCTCACTAAGCCTTGGAGATTAGCGTTTCTGCTTCAAGGTTGGGAAGGTCTTGAAGACCGGACGGCCAGGAGGCTTTTCAGCGTCTTGGCGATAGGAACAGGAGCTGTACGAACCCTCACAGGTTGAGCCTTAGTTGCGGGAGGCACTGGAGGCATCTTGATCGTCGAGTAGGTGACTGCATTATCCTGCACGGAAGCGGAACCCACCTGCGGACTTTGTGGGTTTTTGCGGAAGTTTTTTCCGACAGGAAGGGGAAGGCGGCTCTCCTCACTGCCCATGAGGGGCAGGGTTGCCCCGCTGCAACTTATAAATACTGTTCTTAAACCTCACAAATTCCGACGCCGGTGGTCGCTAGAGTGCATGGTCTGGGCCATCCACATCTATGTGGGCGAAACAGCGGTCTCCCTTTAAAAACTCGATGCGCCCTTTGAGGTACCTCAGTCGAATCGTGCCTGTATCCTCCAGCTCAATACAGGTGCCCTCGCTTAGACGAATGGGGTTTTGGTGGGCGTGCAAACCCACATCGAATTTGCCTCCGAGGTCTAAACCGATGGCTCCAGAGCCATTTAGCCCAATGCCTCGCTCAAAACCCCCACCTCCATCGTGAATCTGAATGCCATATTGGGCTTTTTGGGGGCCTTTGGCCTGAATATTCAGCCCGATCGCTAAGGTGGCATCCGGCCCTTGATAGTCGTTGCTCACTTCGATGTTGCATCCTATGACCACAGCACGAGAGTGGGTGAACACTTCGGAGTGCAGCCCCGTAGACCATCCCGGCCCGTATTTGTGCAAGCGTGAGCAGACCACGCAGGCATCCCCTTCCGTGTGGTGTGTCTCCAAACTGGCGTAAAGCGTCCAAGGGTAGGAGCGTGCTCCTTTTTCCTGGTGGATTAGCGAGAGCACTTCGTGGGTCTCGGCGCGGCCGTTGTTGTTGTCGCCACGTTCAAAAAGGATCATGGTATCGAGCGGCTGTATGGGCGGGTTGCCGAGCTGCATGTGCGCATGAAGCGGGGGGCCTGACGCACTCAGGGGAGGGGGTGATGGCGGGTTGTTCTCTTTTTGCCGAAAACGCAAAAGGGAGGCCAGAAAACCCCCTCCCAAAAAGCGTCGTCGTGCCACCGACGTAGAAAAGAAAGGCCAAAGCATGGGTTTGCTCCTTAGAGGAAGTTAAAAGTCGCTCCCACCGAAGTCCGAGCCACCGCTATCTCCTCCGAAATCGGCGCCGCCGGTATCGCTGCCGAAATCCACACCGCCCGTATCGTTGTCGAAGTCCACACCGCCGGTGTCGGAGCCAACATCGGGGCTGGCTCCGAAATCTACACTGCCTGTGTCTATACTGCCCATATCCGTGCCGTCGTTGCCGCTGAAATCCACGCCACCGGTATCCAGCGTTCCCGAATCCGTAAAGGGCGTATCGGGAAAGATCGGCTCGAACATCTGCGCCGGTGGAGCGACCTCTATGGGGTCTACAAATACCGGATAGGGAATAGGGTTGGGTGGAGAGAGCAGCGAACCCAGAAGGAAGCCCTCGAAGAACCCATTGTCTGAGGCGTAGACGGGAGCGTAGGAGACGGTGGGGGCGTAGTAGTCGCGATAGGGGTCGTAATGCGGCGCGGTGTACCAAGGCATGGCTTTTCCCCCTACCGATACCGTCCGAATTTGGGGAATGGCGCCCTGTTGAACGATGCGCACATCCTCGGCGCAGGCAAGTACCTTACGCCGCTTGCCCTCTATGGCGATGGTAATGGGCGTCAACTCCGAGAGGCGAGCCGGTCGTGAGCAGAAGAAACAGACGGCTCTCTCGTCGGGTGGAATCTCATCGGGAGGCGTTGGGGGCGCTAGGGGAGCGGCTTTGGAGGGGGCGTTGGCCGGCGTAACCCGATAGTCCGTGCCCTCTACGGCCATGGCCACGCCCGTGCCTCCCGTTGCCGCGTCAATCTGTTGTCTGCAGAGCTGAACCTGTTGCAGCGCCTCTTGTAAAAGCGCTTCGGCGCGCCCCCAATCTTGCGGGTTTGGCGAGGTGCGTAGAAGCTGTACCGCCTGCGCATCTAGCTCGGCGGCACGCTGGCGCGCCTCTTTGGCGGCTTGAGCCGCAGAAGAGGCCGGGAGAAGGTCGAGATAGTTATCGGCATAGGAGATATTCTCGACGATTTGGCGATGCAGCCGTTCTAGGCGCTGTTTGATGGCGCTCTTCATGCGATTTCGATTTGTAGCCGAGGCGATCAGGGCTGCAATCACCATGAAGATCACCAGCAAGGCAAAAATGCCAAAAACATCTAGCGGAAAGCCGAGAGATGGCGGTTGTGGCGTAGGCATGGCGGTTCCTCCAAATATCGGTGCAGGCGAGGCTTCTGTCGGTTGCGACGAGGCGGTCGAGGTCGGCTCCGCGGTTTGGATGAGGGCTTCGACCGCATCCTTCAGACCTTGGGTGGGGTTGGTTTGAAGCTCAGAGAGGTACTGCCGGAGCACATTTTGTATCTGTGTCCCTGAAAGAGCCGATGAGCTGGCGGAGATACCTTGTTTGGTTTCGATAACAAGCAGCCCGCGACCTAGCTTCAACCAAGCGTGAAGCGCATGGGTATAGGCATCCCGTGTGCCAAACGCTCGGGCCTGATTGGGCAAGCGGGAGAGCACGGCGATCTTAACCGGCATATCGGGAGGGGCACTACGCACGACCTCCTCAAGCGTTTGGGCATCTACATCGGCGCGGCGGGTACGGCCTACAAATACATCTTGGCGTTGAAGCGCGCGGGCGAGGGGGTCTTGTAAGAAGTTGGTGGGCTGAGAAACGGCGTTGATGGTGGAAAGTAAGCCAATCAACAGTAGCCCAAAAGCAAGCGCCCTCTGTTTTTGTTGCGGCACCATGGCCTGCTCCTTTCAAAACACCACTGCTTTGTATGAGAATACGGAACGGGTAAGCCTGTGGTGTCATCGCCCCTCACCCGCGATTGCTTAGATCACTTCGAGACCATCTCGGTCGGGTAGGGGTGGGAAGGGGGCGTGAGGTTCTCGTTGATACCACCACACGGTGGAGGAGATATCGTCTTGTAGAGGGAGATAGCGGCCTCCACTGCGCCACCCAAGCGCTTGAATGGTGACACGGATGTCGTTTTCAAAGCGAATAGGGTCTGGAATATGCCATCGGTACATGCCGTGACGCTGCTGCGACTGGTACATACCCCCTTCTCCGGCCATGATCACCTGGGGCATTCCGAGGAAGGGGGTGGAGTAGACCCCGTACTGCCCAGGGGGATGTTCGAAATTCCAAGCGCCGCCGAAATAGTCCTCTGTGCCCGTTCCGACAATGGTAGCAAAGTCGCCGTCACCGTCGAGGTAGAACTTCATTTCGCCTTCACCCCACCAGCCGTTGTTGTTGACCTGCCAGGCCAGGTAGGTGCCCACATAGTGCCCTTGTCCCTGAACGCCGTCGAGCAGGGTATGAACCTGCTTGTAGGGAAGGGGGTTTGATCGGCGAAACTGGGCATGAAGGTAACCCGCGTCTTCCGGAACCTCTGTGAGGGCGTAAGTAATCTGGTAGTAGTAGCCATGGCAGTCTTCATCCCATAGGTTTTCGATGGTGATTCGGGCCGATTGGCGAAACGGCATCGGCCAATAGGAGTTGAAGCCTCCGGCGGGGTTAACGGCGATAGGAAGCGAGTTCACATTGCAGCGTCGGCACCAGCCGTTGCAAAAGAAGTCGCCAAGTGGTGTTTCGATGGAGGGGGTTGGTTCGTCATCCCAGTAGGCGCGAAAAACGAGGCGACGCCACCAGTCCGGGTGCACCGTGTTCCAAATATGTTGGATGGTACCGGGTCCTTGAATTTCGGCAAGGGTTACGGTTGTCCGCGCCGGAAGGGTGATGCAGGGTGAGACTTTCCAGCCTTGCCCCAAGTCCCGTGCGGCGCGTGCGCCGGCTCCTTCTGTGGCCATGCCACCCTTGCCTTTTTCTCCGGTGGGGTTTTCCGCGCTTATCGAGCGCGTTTTGGCGTGAGACAGCAGAAAGATGTTATGGAGCGCAGGTCCCCAAAAAGGTTCCATAGTTACCTCTCATTTTGGGAAAATTTCAACTTCTATTTCGTTGAAAGGCATCTCATTTCCTGCAGAGGCTTGGAGAGGTATCTTTCTCCTGATAGGTGACCATAAACTTACCCATTGACAGGGAGGATGCTTTCGTGCCACAATGCCCCTGAAAACGTGAGTTCCTTCGCTTGCCGCAGACAGCAGGTGTTCCTTATGGAACCTAAGTCTCTTTACGAGAGCCTGCCGAGGAGAAGCCAGGAGTGAATTTAGGAACGCTTCCGCGAGTTTCTCGCGTTAAGGCGCCCGGCACTTCTCTTGCGTGTGCAAGTGGAAGGCCGGGCTTTTTGCGTCTGGCCAGCTCTTTTGCAGCAGGCGGGAACAACGCAGCCCATAGAAAGGTTGCAGAGGAAACGTTATGCCGAATCCAGAGAAAGTACAAAAGGTAGAGGAGTTGCGGGCGCTTATCGAGCGAAGCACCGGCGCGATCCTCACGGAGTATCGGGGGCTGACGGTCGCCGAGATCACCAGTTTGCGCAAAAAACTGCGCGATTCGGGCGGCGAATACCATGTGGTGAAGAACACCCTCTTCAAAATAGCGTTGGGCCCAGAGCAGAGCCAGAAGCTCGAGCAGCTGCTGCAAGGGCCAACGGCCGTCGTCTTTGCCACAAAGGATTTGGTGGCCACCACAAAGGCGGCCTCCGACTTCTTTCGTGAACTCCGCCGCCCCGGAGTGCAAATTAAAGCCGGTTGGATAGACGGCAAGGTCTATTCTGCCGATCAGGTGGCCGAGATCGCGAAGCTACCGCCCAAAGAGCAGATCGTGGCACAGCTCATCGGCTCGTTGAACGCGCCTGTGTCGAACTTTGTGGGCACGCTCAACAACATCATCGGTGAGTTTGTGCGAACCGTTCAGGCCATAGCCGACAAGAAGGCGGCGGCCTAAGAAAACCAGCAGAGGAACTGCCTAAGAGAGGAGAAAAGAGAGATGGCTGTTACCAAAGAGGAGATTATCGAAGCGATTAAGAACATGTCGGTTTTGGAGTTGTCGGAGCTTTCCAAAGAGCTACAGGAGATTTTCGGGGTCTCCGCGGCCGCTCCGGTGATGGGGGTCGCTGTAGCTCCAGCGGCCGCTGCGGCCGATGGAGGGGCTGCCGCTGCCGAAGAGGCTCCTACCAGCTTCGACGTGATTCTCGCCTCCTACCCGGCCGATAAAAAGATCGCGGTTATCAAGGTAGTACGCGAAGTTACCAGCCTTGGGTTGAAAGAGGCCAAGGACCTCGTGGAGTCGGCCCCGGCCAAGATCAAAGAGGGCGTGAATCAGGACGAGGCGAAGGCGTTGCAGGCCAAGTTCGAGGCCGAAGGCGCCAAGATCGAGATCAAGCCGGCCGCCTAGGCGGGCTATTGCAAAGGAACTTCCACCCTTCTTGGCGGAGGGTGGAAGTTTTTTCTTGCCATACCATCGGTTTACCTTCAGGAATAAAGTATGCCGGCAAGGCTTTATTATTCTTCGTTATCGCCCGACCAAATTGAGGACAAGCGACTTGATAATCGCCCATTTTTAGGTAGAAAAAGAACACAAAAAACCTACAGTTTATAGAGCAAGGGCTACGTCTTCGCAAATTATATTCTCGACTTGACATACCAAAGGTTTGGTGTTATAATATGTGTAGGTAGGAAGGAATAGAGCAAGCCGGTGCCGCAATCTCCTTCCAAACCTTATCTAAGGAGGCTGTTCCCAATGAACCGATCGATCAGCACGCCGGTGGCTATCGTCTGTATCCTTGTTCTGCTCGCCATCGTGGTTGGGCTGGGATACTACTGGATGAATCGACCTCAGCCGGTTAAAGGCGCCGCAGCCAAGCTGATGGAGGCCTATCGGCAAGGGCATAACCCGCGCGCTATGGGGCCGGGAGGACAACCCCCTCCGGGTGTGCCCATCCAAACCGCTCCCGCACCTGCCAGCAGCAGTGCTGCCGAGCGTATGATGAACATGTACCGAGCCATGCACGCCGGTTCCCCCGGTAGCCCCCCATCAACGGGTGGGGCCCCACCAACTGGCTCTAATCCCTAAAATCTACACTAAGACCGAAGGAGACTGCTTATGAAAAAAACAGGTTTTACCCTCATTGAGCTGCTTGTGGTGATAGCCATTATCGCGATATTGGCAGCGATCCTCTTTCCCGTGTTCGCTAAGGCGCGACTCATGGCGCGTCGCACCGCCTGCCTTAGCAACTTAAAACAGCTCGGTTTGGCCGCCCTGATGTATGTGCAAGACTGGGACGAGGAGTTCCCAGATGGCGACAACTGGCACGCCCCAGATACCACCACCGACCCCAATGCGGCCTGCGGAAACGCCATGCAGATCTACCCCTACATCAAGAATAAGCAGATGTACATCTGCCCGAATGATGCCTCTTGGGCGACCAACGGAACCAAGTCCTGGCCCTACACCAGCTACGGCACCATGTTCGATTCGTGGTACGACAATTACTACTGGGACCTCCGGACGCTGCTAGATCAGACTTCGAATACCGGCCAAAACGCTTCTTTGGGCATCACCATCGCACAGTGGAACGGTTGTGGTGCTTCCGTGCGCCGTGGTGTTTCGATGGCCGCCATCCAGGAACCGACCTCGAAGGCCATGATGTTTGATGAACTGGGCTACGATAGCCAGGTCTTCGACATCGCCGTGCCGCCGGGTGGGCAGCGTAACCTGGTGTTTGTGGACGGCCATGCGAAGTTCGCCCCGATGAAGGATTGGGCGCCATCGCAGTTCGCCGGCACGAATGCACCAACGCACTGATCCTAGCAGGAGGCTCGCGGCTGTTGGCAGCTTAGGAGGGAAGGGAATGCCCTTCTCTCCTAGCTGTCTTTTGTGGCATGGAATGAACGGTTGGCTTGCTTGAGACCATGAAACAGACGATGCACCGCCCCCATCGGCAAATGCCACTTTTGCACGCCCTAAAAACAAGACGCTTGAAAAGCCTGCTCTTCTCCCTGTGCCTTGTTGGAGGCGCTTTGGCCTTAGGCTATCTTGTATGGTTCTGGGTGCAATGGCACCGTCCGGGAATGCGCTACTATGTGGCCGGTATGAAAGCGATGGCCTCTAATAAGCCCTTTGTGGCGGAACGGCTCTGGCTGCAAGGGGTGAAGCGTGACCCCCGCTTTTACGGATGCTATGAACAGTTAGGACTGCTGTATGGCGAGATTTTTCGCTACCCTCAAGCGACCTACTATCTTAAGAAGGCTGCCGATCTAAACCCCAATGATGGCGAATTGCAGCTGGAACTCGCCCGAGCAGCCCACCAAGAGGGCCGTATGGACATCGCCGAGGCCGCTGCCAAAAGGGCGATGGAACTGCTGCCCAACAACCCGGAGGCGGTGGGAGGCTATGGCATGATCGAGGCCGAACTGCATAATCGAGAAAAGGCTATTTGGGCGCTCAGACAGGCCTACCATCTGAAAAAAGACCCACGGTTCCTTATTGCGATGGTGGCAAACGAAATGGACGACCTCCAGCTCGATCAGGCCGAAAAAGACCTCATCCCCTACCTTAAACAGCACCCAAACGACCCGAATGCCTGCTATCTAATGGGCGTACTTTATGAACATAAGCCGCATACACCCTTTAATTTAAGAAAAGCCATGGCCTACGCGATCTTGGCGGGTAAAGGCATGCCCAACGATGTGCGTCCTTATACCCTTCTCGGACGTCTGCTTACGGAGGCCGGGTTTCCGAAAAAAGCCCTCAAATTCTATCTGGCCGGCAGCTCTATTGCTCCCAACGATAACGGCATCCTGAACGGTCTGTTGGAATGCTATCGCCTGCTGGGAGACCGCCAACACGAGCGCGCTGTAGCTCAGCAATACCAAAAAGTGCTGCAATGGCGGAACGATGTGGATCAGTTGATCCATCAGATGCAGTTCAACCCGCACGATGTGGACTCTGGCTTGCGCCTTGCCCATACGGAGGAACTGCTCGGAGATTATGCCAAGGCGCTGGAATATTATGAGCTAATGGTGGAACAAGACCCCACCAACAAGCGCACCCGCGCAGCACTGGTAGATTACTGTAAGCGTCATCATTTGACGAAACTGGCGAAAAGGTTGGCCGATCCAAACTATGTTCCTTTGGTAAACCCTGCAGAGCTATGATAACCCGTCGAGAACTTCTATTGATGCTGCTAGGTGGCGGCTTAGCCGCTTCGGGGTGTCGTCGTCACGACCCCGCAATTCCCGTTTTTCCTATCTCAACCATATATAAACCGCAGCAGATCGAAAATGCCCCCATGCTTACCGCTCATCCCCTGCGTTTTACCGATGTGACTGCGGCTGCCGGCCTGCACTGGTATTTCAGCAATGGAGCCACAGGGCACCATTACTTCATCGAGTCGACAGGCGGCGGCGTGGCCTTTCTCGACTACAATAACGACGGCCTGCTCGATATTTTCGCCGTACAAGGAGGGCCTGTGCCGGGGGCTCCAGCTTCCAAAGTGGCCTTTCCTACGCGCAACGCGCTCTACCGAAACAATGGAGACGGCACCTTCAGCGATGTAACTGCCGGTTCGGGCCTCGACGCCTATACAGGCTATGGACAGGGGGTTTCGGTGGCCGATTACGATAACGACGGTTGGCCCGACATCTACATCACGGCATACGGTGGCAATCGCCTATTTCACAACAACGGTAACGGCACCTTTACCGACGTCACCGCACGCGCCGGTTTGGCCGATACCGCCGGGCCGGAGCTGCCTTGGCCGCTATCGAGCGCTTGGGGTGATTACGATAACGACGGCTACCTCGATCTCTTTGTGTGTCACTACGCCCATTGGTCTCTGGCGCTTGATCGCCCCTGCCCCTTGCGTGGCGAACCCTCGTATTGTCGGCCACAAGTCTATAGCCCCAACTTCTGCCGGCTTTTTCACAATAACGGCGACGGCACCTTTACCGACGTCACCTCGAAGTCGGGCATTCAAAAAGCGTTAGGGAAGGCGATGGGTGCCCTTTGGTTTGACTATGACGAAGACGGCTGGCTCGATCTGTTTGTAACCAACGATACCATGCCTAACTTTTTGTTCCATAACAATCGCAACGGCACCTTCAGCAATAAAGCGCTGCAGGCGGGCGTTGCCGTGGGGCCGGATGGACAGGCGCTTTCGGGCATGGGCATCGCCGCCGGCGACTTCTTCGACGATGGCCACGATAGCCTCATCGTGGTCAACTTTTCGGGCGAGCCAAAATCGGTCTATCACAACATGGGTGATGGGCTGTTTGAGGACAGCACCTATCGCTCGGGCATGATGGGCACCAACCTACAATTTCTTGGGTTCGGCCTAGAGAGCTTAGACTACGATCTGGACGGCCATCTCGATATCGTCGTGGGTAACGGCCATGTGCTCGACCATATTGAGATTTTAGGGGCTGGCGCGAGCTACGCGCAGAGCCAGCAGCTTTTTCATAATGGAGGAGGGGGGCAGTTTTCAGAAGACCTTCGCTCGTTGGGCGATCTTGCCAAACCAAGGGTCACTCGAGGCCTTGCCGTGGGAGATTACGACAACGATGGCGACCCCGATGTGGTGATGGTGGCTCAGAACGGCCCTCTGCAACTCTTTCGCAACGATGGAGGCAACCAGAACAACTGGATCACTTTTCGCTTAGAGGGGGTGCACTGCAACCGGGACGCCGTTGGCGCAAAGCTGGTTGTACACACGCGCTACGGCGCCCAAACCCGCTGGGTGCACGGAGGCGGGAGCTACGTATCGCACAGCGACACGCGCCTCAACTTTGGGCTGGCCGATGCGGTGGAGGTGGAGGGAGTGGAGGTTCACTGGCCACGAGGAGGGCGTCAAACTTTTGGGCCTCTGAAGGCCAACGCCTTCTATTGGATTAGAGAGGGAGAGAGGCCGCGTTTAGACCCGCGAGTTTATCGGCGATAGCGGAAGAGCAGGGTTTCGAGATGCAAAAGGGGCGGCGATACCGCCGCCCCTGGCCGTTTGAGGCCGTGTGGCTAGACGCGACGCCCACACCAAAGCACCGCATTATAGATGATCCGGCGCACGATGGGATGGAAATAGGTGGGGAAGGTTTCGTGGCCAGGTCGGAAATAGAACACGCGGCCGGCCCCTTCGCCCTCGTTCTCCCCACCGCCGCGACCGGAGGTGAAGCCTTCCTTTTTGCCAACCCCAACCGTCCAACAGAGGCCGGAGGGAAAGTACTCGCCCCCAAGAGGAAAGTAGGATTGGAAGACCACGCAAAGTGGGGGCGGCACGTCGAAGGGAGCGCCGTACATCTCTTCCTGGGGCAACACAAAATCGTCTACTCCTTGAGCGATGGGGTGTTTGGGGGCGCAGACCCGAATCTCTTCGGTATCAGGTGGGTCGGCCTCGCGCCAGCCGCCTTTTAGGTGGCCGGGGCAGGCGAGAACGGCTTGGAAGGGCTTCGAGTAGTGAGCCGAATGCAAGGCAATGAAGCCCATTCCCCGTTGGTGCACGTGGTCGTAGATGCGCATCATGGTGTCGTCGGTAACCTCGCGATGACGGGCGTGGCCCCACCATATCAGCACGTCGGTCTCCTGAAGGGCCTGTTCGCTACAGCCCTGCTCTGGACCGTCGAGGTTGGATGGAAACGCGAGGATGCTTCCTTCCCCAAGTTCATTGAGCGCCTCCACAATGGCTCCATTAATGCTGTTGGGGTACACCTTTTTAGGGGCATGAGGGGGATTTTCGTCCCAAACCATTACACGCAGTGGTGTTGAACTATTCATCTATCCATACTCCTCCAAGGGCGCCGCTCTCCTTTGGCGCTTTTCACAAATAAGAAGTATACACGAATCTTGACCGGCTTTTGACAGTTTCCGCGAAAAACACAACTCGGGCGCAACGCCCATTTGCAAGAATTGGAGTCTAAATAGGGAATAGAGGCGAGAGAAAAGCCTGTTGAGGCATCAAGGAGCTACTCGATATGTCCTTAAGAAAAGAGATTATGTCGAAAACACTTGATTTTTCGTCACTTTCATGTTATAATATGTCTAAATATCCCCACGAAGGGAGCTTCAAAGGAGAGAACCATCATGGCCGAAAACGCGGATGCGCGAAGAATGCGCCTACTAAAGGTTTTAGAGGAGAGTGACGAACACCTCCACCTTGAAGACCTGGCAGCGCTTATGCGTTGCGACTCGCGCACGATTCGCAGAGATTTGGACTATCTACAGCAGCTGTTGAGTCGAGTTCGAGGGTTAGAGGTGCGCCGCGGGCGCGTCATGGTAGCGCGCTCCCCCTACAGCCCCGGCTACTTTACCGATCAACTCGATCGCAACCTCGAGGCAAAACAGGCCATCGCGCGTGCCATTGTTCGTTCCCTGCCCGACGAGATGGCCATTGCGCTCACCGCCGGCAGCACCACCTATGCCGTGGCCTGCGAAATTCGACGCGCTGTGGTGGAGGGACGGCCACCGCATAATCTCATCGTTTTCACCAACAGCGTGCCCTCGTTGCTGGAACTGGTGGCGGCGGGCGTGGCCACTGGGGTGCTTGGCGAGATTTACGATCCGGACGACTGCGCTTTTCATGCCCCAGAGTTTCGTAGCACCTTCCAGCCCGGCATCGCCATCGTGGGCGCAAGCGGCGTGCTTTTCGGGCCGGCGGCGCCGTTGGGCGGGCTTGATCTCTTCTCGCATCGCGCCGAGGAGGCCGCATTTCTTAAACAGTTGCTGCAAGGCGTGCCCGAGATTCTGATCGCCGCCGACAGCCATAAGCTGGGACGCCGACATCCTTGGAGCTTTGGAGGAACCGTGCTGCACGGCAAGGTTGTGCGCCTCTTCACCGATGCCGTAACGCCGGAGCAAGCCGAAGAGCTAAAGAAGCTGGCCGAACGCCTCGCAGAATGCGGTACCCAATTCCAGTATATCGTGGCGCCGCCTGTGGAAGCGGAGCCTACAGAAACTCCGTTGGAAGTGGAATATAGTGCTCAGGAGCGTAGGGGCCGTCGCAACGGCTCAAGGCGCAAAACGTTAGAAAAATTGAAAGGTAAGGAGTAGAAAATTCCATGTGTGGAATCACCGGTTATATCGGCGCCCGAGAGGCTGTTTCCACGGCGCTAAGCAATCTGAAACGTCTGGAATATCGCGGCTACGACTCGGCAGGCATCGCCTATCTCTCCTCCCAGGGGCTTGAGGTGGTGAGGGCAGAGGGGCGCATTGTGAACCTCGAAAAGCTGTTGTCTCAGGTGCCAGCACAGGCATCGGCGGCCATCGCGCATACGCGTTGGGCCACTCATGGGAGACCCTGCGAGACCAATGCCCACCCCCATACCGATTGCAAAAGGCGACTTGCCGTGGTACATAACGGGATTATCGAAAACTATGTGGAGCTGCGGCAGCAGCTGCTTGCACAAGGTCATACGTTCACATCGGAGACCGATACCGAAACGCTTGCCCACCTTATCGAGGCCAACTTGCCCTCCACCACAGCCTCTCAAAAAGAGATAGCACGCGCCATCCGAACCGCGCTGAGCCGCGTCAGAGGCTCCTACGCTGTTGCGGTGATCTGCACCGACACACCCCAAGCGCTCTATGTAGCCCGGCAAGATTCACCGCTCGTCATCGGCTTAGGTCACGAGGAGAAGCTCATCGCCTCCGATATGACGGCGCTGCTGCGCCATACCCGCCATATGGTGCCGTTGGAAGACGGCGATTTTGCCGTGGTTACCCCCCAAGAGGTGATCATCACCGATAGGCACGGCGTCGTGCAAGAGCGTGCCGTTCTTCATGTGGATTGGGACGACCAGGCGGCGGAAAAGGGCGGCTATGCCCATTTCATGTTGAAGGAGATTCATGAAGGCCCTCGCACGGTGCAAGACACTTTAAGAGGACGACTCGCTAAAGAGGCACGGATCGCCTTTCCGGGGCTTGCGCTTGCGCCTCAAGACCTGCAGCGGTTTGAACGAATCGCGATTGTGGGGTGCGGCACGGCTTACCATGCCGGTGCGGTGGGGAAACGGTGGCTGGAGCAGTGGCTGCGTCGCCCCGTCGAGGTTTCGGTGGCTAGTGAGTTTCGCTATTCCGACCCCATCGTTAGCCCCGACACGCTGGTGATTCTGATCTCGCAGTCGGGCGAGACCGCCGATACGCTGGCCGCGATGCGCGAGGCGAAGGCGCGCGGGGCCACCACGTTGGCCATCGTGAACGTTATTGGCAGCACCTTGGCACGTGAGGCGGACGCGGTGATCCTCACCCAAGCAGGCCCGGAGATCGGCGTGGCCTCCACCAAAGCTTACCTCGCGCAACTGGTGGTGTTGGCGCTGCTGGGGCTGTTTTTGGCTCAGCTTGAGGCTCCGAATGGTCTACCACCCCATCTGCAAGCGCTCGTGGGCGCCTTGCCGGAGATGCCGCATCTGCTGGAGCGCTGCTTGCAACAGGAGGAGGCCATCAAGGCGTTGGCCCGTAAGCTTGTTGGCAGCAAATCTTTCTTCTATCTGGGGCGTGGGTTAGACTATGCCACGGCGCTGGAGGCGGCGCTGAAGCTGAAGGAGATATCCTATCTTCATGCCGAGGCCTATCCGGCCGGTGAGATGAAGCACGGGCCTTTAGCGCTGATCGAGCCGGGAGTTGCCGTCATCGGCATCTCGACTCAGAGCCTTACCCGTGAAAAGATGGAGAGCAACTTGAAGGAGGTGAAGGCACGGCAGGGCACCGTGGTGGTTGTCGAGCCGGAGGGCGCCGTTTCCGATGGGGCTGACGAGCGCATCGTTCTGCCTTCGGCACCGGACTGCCTGATGCCGATTCTTGCCATCGCCCCGTTGCAACTGTTGGCCTATTACATCGCACGCGAGCGCGGCTGTGATATAGACCAGCCCCGTAACCTGGCCAAGAGCGTTACCGTTGAATAAAGGGGGTAGGCTCGATGTGGAGGCGAGGGGTGCCTGCCCCCTCGCCTTTTGAACGTTAAGGCCTCTCTATTGTTCTATCGGCAGCAGGCTTGACCTCGCCGATATCCCGTTGTACTGACACCGAAGCCTCCTCAATGCTGGTGGCCCGTGTGATCATGCCCACGGCTGCACCCCGCAGGGAGCAAAGTTATAAAAGGTGCCTTGCTTTTCAAACATTTGTAGTTCCCCGCCTCCCGCCCATAGATTTACCTAAATGCCCATTCGCTTCGACCAGAACGGTAAGGCCACGGTAACCCTGGCAAAAGGCTGGAACTACGAGGTAACTGCCCACTACTACCTTTATTCTTATCCCTTTAGCCCAAATCCCGAACAATCACATACGGTGCAGCTTCGGCCTATACGATAAGTGCGGTACTATTTAATAGCTGATCGAAAGCGATGGAGAGCCACCCTAAGCTGAACGGAGGGTAAATGTCATGTTCCTCAAATTAAAGCGACATGATGACCAAGCTCAAAAACGGCGGGCGCCTTCGGCAGAAAAGTGTGAGAGGCAAGAAGCCAAAAAGCTCTCCTTTCGCTGCGATCTGCGATCCTATCGAAAAGGCCTGGCACTAAATTGGTGGGTTGGACTTGGGGTGACGCTGGGGGCTTGGATATGGATGTATGCTTACGCTCAGTGGCATATGTCCTCTTCACAAGGTTTAGAATTTCCCGACTGGCTTAGTCTTGGTGGTCTTGTCATCGCCGGTTTGGTGTTGGGCTACCTCCTCTTTTGGGGCATAGCGCGGGTTCAAGATATCATCTATCAGCATCAAGGGGAGCTGTTGGTGGATGAGGAACAGATCGTTTGCAAGCGCGCCTTCCGCACGCTCCACTTTTCATGGTCGGAGTTAATAGAGGTTGTGGAATATACCGATTCTAAATCACCCTCTCCAATTCACTACTTGCTGCTGGTGTTTCCCCGCGGTTGGGTTTATGTGCCCTCTACCATACCACACTTCGACGAAATAAAGGCGCTGGTTGCCCGCAAAGCGTCGCACCGTAAAGCGATAGGGGAGATACTTAAAAAGGCGGAGGAGGCTTTTCAACAGCGTCAGCGCTTACGGAACCTGTCACGCTTCGTTGGCCCTCTGCTTGGAGGTTTAGTGGGTATGAGCCTTGTGGTGTGGCAGTTTAATCAAGTAGATTACTCTGCCAACGGACTTCCCCCGCCTCCAGGAACCGTGGCAAACGCTCTAGCCCTTTTTATTGGACTTATGATATTTGTTGGTTACACGCTGCCCGGAGCCTATTTCGCTGAAAATTTCCCCGGACATCTACCCTGGTTTGGCTCTATGTATAGAAACATAGAGGTTCAGCCGGCCATCTATCCGCTTGCCGATACCTTGTTAAGCTGCCTCCGTCGCCGTAGCAGATGGTTCCAACACTACGGGGACATCCTGCCGAAATTGTTCTACAATGACATTTTGCCTAGATTGTGGTCAAAACATCAAGAGGCCATCTGCCAGAAACTGCTCCTACGGCTGCTTGAGGAGAAACAACATACCGATTCGATTGAGTTAGATCGGCGTGCGCATGAGGCTATAGATAAACTTCTGTTGCGAAGCGCCGATAGGGACTTTGTTCTGCAACTTCTCGCCGGTTTTGCCCCCTACGTCAACCGAAGTGACCTGCCCACATTGAACCGACTGCTCGCCGGAAAATCTGCCGTTGGATTCCAAGAGCCGATCGCGCAGCTTGCCCGGCTCTGTATCGAGGCCATCGAGCAGGCCCATGAACGCTCGGTGCTTCTACGGCCTGGAGCCTTTACCGCAGAGAGCCTCCTACGTCCGACGACGACCTCCGGAGAAGTGGATGCGTTCTTGTTGAGGGCTAGCACGGAGGCGGAGGGCGAAAACCATGAGGGAGAAGAGCGTCGGCCTTGAGGGGGTAGGGATGGGGCTTGCAGAGCCTGCGATACGAGTGTCATTTCGAGCTGGAGGCGAGATGAACAACTGTCATTTCGAGCCGATACCACACCTGTCATTTCGAGCCGATACCACACCTGTCATTTCGAGCCGAAGGCGAGAAATCTTAAGTTTCCATTCCCACCAGTTCTGAGAGCGAGGAGTGGGGCTGGTGGGGCAACCCATTGAGGGAAAGGTGCGGTATGCGGTATTGTCGGCCTTGTGTGCCTCCTATCCCGTCCTTTATGTGCTGCGGGTGGCGGTTTTTAGGGCGTGGGCGAAGCGATAGACTTCGGAAAGCAGCGAGGGCGCGTTGCGGTGTGCGTGAATAAGGTCAACTAAAGCGCTGCCCACCACCACGCCGTCCGCAAAGTGGCAGATGGAGCGCACATGTTCGGGCTGTGAAACACCAAAACCCACGCAAATAGGCAGATTCGTGTGGTGTCGGATGCGCGTTACCACCGCCGTTAGCTCCTGAGGCACATCTCGTCTGGCCCCTGTAACTCCGGTGCGGGAAACGCAGTAGACGAACCCACTGCAGAGCTTTGTGGCGCTTTGAATGCGCGCCTCGGTGCTGGTGGGGGCTAACAGAAAGATGGTGTCGAGCCGATGCTCGTCGGAGAGGCGTTTCCACGTCCCTGCCTCTTCGGGCGTGAGGTCGGTGACGATATGCCCGTCTACTCCGGCCTGCTTTGCATCTGCGGCATAGCGCGCAAGGCCGTAGCGCAGGATGGGGTTGTAGTAGGTCATCACAATAAGGGGCAGATTGGGGCATTTAGCACGAATTTGGTGAAGGATATCGAGCGATTTGGCCACGGTTATGCCGTTTTGGAGGGCGCGTTGAGAGGAGGCCTGGATGGAAGGGCCATCGGCAAGCGGGTCGCTAAAAGGGATGCCCAGCTCCACGATATCCACACCGGCCTCGGCAAGGGTTACCACGAGAGGCACGGTCTGTTCAGGAGTAGGGTCGCCTATCGTAACAAAACCAACCAGCGCTTTCTCGTTGTGTACCTGCAGATCGGCGAAACGTTGGGCTATTCGGCTCATTGTAACTCTAAAACTCTTGCAATGGTATTCATGTCCTTGTCTCCGCGCCCCGAGCAGTTGATGACGACAATCGTCTCTTTGGTTAGCTGTTGGTTTCTAGCGAGGGTTTCGAGGTAGGCGAAGGCGTGAGCCGTTTCGAGGGCGGCGATAATGCCCTCCTGTTGGGCAAGTTGTTGCACGGCGCGGATGGCTTCCTCGTCCGTAACCGCGACATATTCGGCGCGCCCCGTCTCTTTCAGGTAGGAGTGTTCCGGCCCTACGCCTGGATAGTCCAGGCCGGCCGAGATCGAATGCGAGGGGGCCACCTGCCCATCCTCGTTTTGTATGAGATAGCTGGCGGAGCCTTGGAAAACGCCCGGGGTGCCGGCCGTGAGGGTGGCGCAATGGCGCCCTGTTTCAATGCCCTCGCCGGCGGCCTCTACCCCAATGAGCCGCACTTCGCTGTCGTTAAGGAAGGGATAGAACAGCCCTATCGAGTTGGAGCCACCTCCCACACAGGCCAGCAGAATGTCGGGCAGACGCCCCTCTTTTTCCAGAATCTGGCTGCGCGTCTCCCATCCAATAACCGATTGAAAATCGCGCACCAACATCGGGTAGGGATGGGGGCCTACCACCGAGCCGATAATGTAGTGCGTCGTGCGTACGTTAGTAACCCAATCTCGAATGGCCTCGTTGGTGGCATCCTTCAGCGTGCCGGTGCCGCTGGAGACCGGCGTTACTTTGGCGCCTAGCAGTCGCATGCGAAAGACGTTCAGTTCCTGGCGCCGCACATCCTCTTCGCCCATGTAGACCTCACACTCAAGGCCGAAGCGGGCGCAGACCGTGGCCGTGGCCACCCCATGCTGGCCGGCTCCCGTCTCTGCGATAATGCGGGGCTTGCGCATGCGGCGCGCCAAAAGAATTTGGCCTAATGTGTTGTTGATCTTGTGGGCGCCGGTGTGGCAAAGGTCTTCACGCTTTAGGTAGATGCGGGCCCCGTAGTGCTCCGAAAGCCGTTCCGCAAAATAGAGCGGTGTGGGGCGTCCCACAAAGTCACGCAGATAGGTGTCTAGCTCTTTTTGGAAGCTGGGGTCGGCTTTTGCCTTTTGATACTCGGCTACAAGTTCATCGAGCGCGGGGATAAGGGTTTCCGGCACAAACCGCCCTCCAAAAGGGCCAAAATGCCCCTGCTCATCGGGCAACGAGGCGAGAGGCGCACGCACATTCGGCATGGACATCAAAGATTCTCCTCAAGTACAGTGCTTAATTATACCTCCAGGCTAATGGCGTAGAAACCTTTTGCCGATAGGTATAAAGAGAGTAGAGACTCTCAAAAGGAGCATTAGGTTATGACGCGCACCACCCACAAGCGAGGGGGCGCTTTTCTTCTGGAGGCCACCCTTCCAGAGGAGATATTCGTTCCCGAAATGTTTACCGCAGAAGACCGTCTCATCGGCAAGACGGCAGAACAGTTCCTTCACGACCGGGTGCTTCCCCATACCGAGGCCATTGAACGCGGCGACCACGCCTTGGTGAGGCAGCTCATGCTCCAGGCCGGAGAGCTGGGCCTGCTTGCAGGCGATGTGCCGGAGGTCTACGGCGGTCTCGGCCTTTCTCACATGGTGGAAGCTCTCATTGCGGAGAAGCTTAACTTTCAGCAGTCCTTTGCGTTGACCCACGAGGTGCAAACCGTTCTAGGTGCGCTACCTCTTCTTTACTTCGGCAATCATGAACAGAAAAGTCGCTATTTACCCAAGATAGCCAGCGGAGAATGGATCGCCGGTTTTGCCCTCAGCGAGGCGCGCTCTGGCTCCGACGTGCTAGGAATGCAAACACGGGCGACCCCTTCGTCGGATGGACGCCACTTCATTCTCAGCGGCGAGAAAATGTGGATCACCAATGCCGGAATCGCCGATCTGTTTACCGTGTTCGCCCGCACGGGTGAGAAGGAGTTCACCGCGTTGCTTGTACAGCGAAACAGCGAGGGGCTTTCTTTAGGGCGCGAAGAGCACAAGCTAGGCATGCATGGCACCTCCACACGCCGTGTCGTTTTCGAGGAAGTAAAGGTTCCGAGAGAGAACGTTTTTGCCGATGGCATGGGGCATCATGCGGCCTTCTGTGCCCTCAACATGGGGCGCTTTCGCCTTGAGGCGGGGGCGGTGGGCGGTTTGAAGCAGATTTTGGCATTGTGCGCAAGCTACGCCAAACAGCGCAAGACCTTCGGTCGCCCCATCGGCGATTACGGGCTAATTCGCCATAAGTTGGCCGAGATGGCTGCCCACATCTTCGCCCTGGAGAGCATGGTCTATCGCTTGGCAGGCGATCTGGAAGAGGCTTTCAGCGGCATTGTGCCCGATTCGGAGGAGGCTCCCACGCGTTATCGTGCGGCGGCAGAGGAGTTTGCTTTGGAGTGTTGTGCGGTGAAGGTGATCGGGTCGGAGGTTTACAGCTATCTCGCCGATGAGGCCATTCAACTGCACGGTGGCTATGGCTATACCGAGGAGCTGCCGTTTGCGCGTGCTTGGCGCGATCAGCGTCTGCTGCGCATTGGGGAAGGCGCCAACGAGCTGTTGAGAATCGCCGTCGTAACGCAGTTGATGCGCAGAGGCCAGACGGGAATTCTGCCGCTATGGCAGGCGATGGCCGAAGCGGAGAGTGCGAACCGACCGCTCGTGGCCCCGGCCGAAGGCAAGGACGCGCTGGCGACGATTGCCGATGCGGCCGATGGGGCAAAACGAAGCGCCCTGCTGCTTTTGCGCGAGCTTACGCAAAGAGAGGAGCCTTGGCGTGAAGCCCAAGAGATCGTCGCCGCCATTGCCGATGTGATCGGTGCGGCCTATGGCTTGGAGAGCCTGTACTTGCGGTGTTTGCGCTGCCTTAAGCTAACAGACCGCTCTGCAGAGCCGTTGCTTCTCTCCGCACAAGTCGCTGCCATCGCCTATGCCGATACGGCCTATCGGGCGGCAAACTATGCGGTGGCCAGCTTGGGAATTGGGATGCCGATGTCGGCAAATAGGTCTCTTGAAAAAGCGATGGAGGCCCTGCGCTTAAATGCGTGGAACCCTATGCAATTGAGGCGTCGGTTGGCGGAGGTGGTTTTAGAGGCGGATGGCTATCCGAACGTGTAGCGGCTTGGCGGGTCGCACTCCGACCTAAGGTAGAAATAGAGCTTGAGAGAAGGGTATACTGAAATTAGCACCGACCTTTCGGTGTTGGTGAGGAGCGAAACAAAAAGGATTGAAACGCGGTGCGAAAAACAGAAAAGAGCCATCCGGCTCCCTCCGATCAACAGTGGGTACATCTCAATGGGAAGCTGGTGCCCAAAGCAGAGGCCCATCTTTCCATTTACGACCACGGCTTTCTCTATGGTGATGGGGCTTTTGAGGGGATTCGGGTCTACGACGGCAATATCTTTCGCCTCGAACCCCACCTTACAAGGCTCTTTCGCTCGGTGCGGGCGCTAGGCATCGAGCTTTGTGTGGAGAAACCGGTTCTCCAGCAACAGATAGCCGAGTTGGTGCGGAAGAACGGGCACTACTCCGGCTACATCCGCCTCTCTGTGTCGCGAGGGGTAGGGCTAGGCCTCGACCCTGCCCATATCGGCAAAACCCCTACCCTGGTTATCTCCACCGAACAGCTGCGGCTCTATCCTCAAGAGATGTATGAGAACGGTTTGCATGTGATAACCGCCTCGACGCGGGTGCCGCCCTCCGTCTGTATTGACCCGCAGATCAAATCGTTGGGACGCTACGTCAACAACATCATGGCCAAGATGGAGGCCAACCGCATGGGCGCCGGAGAGGCCCTCATGCTGAACATGCAGGGCTATGTGGCCGAGGCGACCGGAGATAACATCTTTTTGGTGTCCGGTGGAATGCTGCTGACACCCCCCACAACCGATGGCGCCCTGCCGGGAATCACGCGCCAAGCGGTGATGGATTTAGCCCGCGATATGGGCATCGCTTGCCGTGAAACCAGCCTGACTCTCTACGACGTCTATAACGCAGACGAGGCTTTTCTTACCGGAACGGCGGCCGAGGTGATCCCGATGGTTTCGTGTGACCAGCGCAAAATAGGCGATGGCAAGCCCGGTCGCATTACCCAGCGAATCATCGCGGCATTCCGCGAGCTTACAAAGGTGGATGGACTCAAGGTTTAGGCATGGCTCTCCGCCATTCGGAACGGCAGAGCGGGCCTTGAACGGTTAACATGTTGCTGTAAGGCTTCAGTGAGCTGCAGAAAGCAGGGTATGTCAAGAGCGAACTAGGAGACACGATCATGTGGCAGCGATTTACCGAGCGTGCTCGGCACGTCGTCTTCTTCGCACAGGAAGAGGCCATCAGGTTTGGGGCGAACCACGTCTGTACAGAACATCTTCTGTTGGGGTTGTTGAGAGATGGCGATAGCGTGGCCTGTCGGGCTTTGGAGCGTATGGGCTTCTCTTTGGAGGGCATCCGCCAAGAGCTGGAGCCACAGATATCGCATGGGGATGGACAACTCACACAAGATATGCAGTTAACGCCCCGGGCCAAGCGTGTAATAGATTTGGCCTACGATGAGAAGCGCCACTTAAACAACAACTACATCGGCACGGAGCATCTGTTGCTGGGGCTTATTCGTGAAGGAGAAGGGCTTGCCGGGCGCGTTCTTGCCAAACTGGGGGTGGATTTGGAGCGCACACGGCACGAGGTTCAGGCGCTGCAGGAGAGGGATACCGGTACCTCAACCGCCTCTACACAGGTGGAGCTATCTACCCCTTCGTCCGTCCTCTCCATCCAGGTGACGCCTGCCGTGAGCCGTGCCCTGTTGTTGGCGCAGGAAGTTGCCACGAAAGCGCAGCGGCCAAGCGTGGAGCTAGAGGATGTGTTGTTGGGGCTTCTGCAGCTTGGAGAGGGTAAAGTCGCCAAGGTGTTTGAGCAGTTCGGAATGGATAGCGCGAAGGTTCAAGCCGTTCTGCAGCGCTTACAGCAAGAGGAACCGCCACAGGGCGAGGGAGATGCCCCTGCAACCTAGACAAGGGCCTTTGAGAGGGCAGCACAGTTGCGGCTCGGCATCTTGCAACAGACGGGATTAACCACCGAGGGCGTCCAGAAGATGCTGGCGCGACCGGAAAAGAACGCCTACGTAAAAATGGCGTGGAGCGTTTTCATGCTCTTTCCTGTTCGTAAGGATAGGAGGTATTTTAAGATTCAAGGGAACTTTTTGGGGGTAATAGACGCCCTTAAAAAGTAGAGTACCAATATCGTCTTGAAGACGGTACTTGGGTTCTCCGCCGAAACACGGTATTTAATCTGGCAGGAGAATCCGAAAATAAAACGAAAAGGAAAAGAACTGTAGCGTTGTTTCTGAGAAACCGTTTTAAATACTTGGCGTTACAGAGAGAGGAATAAACTATGTGGCAGCGATTTACAGAGCGTGCTCGGCGCGTCGTCTTCTTCGCACAGGAAGAGGCCGGAAGGTTGGGAGAGAACTACGTCTCCACAGAACATCTTCTGCTTGGTCTGGTGCGAGAGAGCGATAGTGTTGCTGCCCGTATCCTGGAGCGTATGGGGGTCTCCTTAGGGAGAATCCGCAGTGAGATAGAGCGACAGGTGTCGCATGGGGATGGACGCCCCACACAAGACATGCAGTTAACGCCCCGGGCCAAGCGGGTGATAGATTTGGCCTACGATGAGGCCCGCCAGCTGAACAACAACTACATCGGCACGGAGCATCTGCTGCTAGGGCTTATTCGTGAAGGGGAAGGGCTTGCCGGGCGCGTTCTTGCCAAGCTTGGGGTGGATTTGGAGCGCACACGGCGCGAGGTTCAGGCGCTTCAGGATACGGATGCGCCATCGAATTCGCGACCGACGACTCGGTCTCGTACGCCCACTTTGGATGAGTTCGGGCGGGACTATACCGAGCTTGCGCGCAACGATAAACTTGACCCGGTGGTAGGACGCCACACGGAGATCGAGCGCGTTATTCAGATTCTGAGCCGAAGAACCAAAAATAACCCGGTGCTGCTCGGTGAACCCGGCGTAGGAAAGACGGCCATAGCCGAAGGGTTGGCGCAGCGCATTGTTTCGGGGGATATTCCGGAGACCCTTAAAGACAAGCGCATCGTCTCCCTCGATCTGGCCAGCCTGGTTGCCGGCACGAAGTACCGTGGTGAATTCGAGGAGCGGATGAAGAGGGTGCTAGAAGAGGTTCGCAAAGCCCAAGGGGAGGTGATCCTCTTCATAGATGAGTTGCACACGTTGGTGGGCGCCGGGGCTGCCGAGGGCGCCATAGACGCCTCCAACATCATGAAGCCGGCTCTTGCGCGCGGAGAGCTGCAGTGCATCGGTGCAACCACCCTCGACGAGTTCCGCAAATACATCGAACGGGATGCCGCTCTGCAGAGGCGCTTCCAGCCGGTGAAGGTGAGCGAGCCGACAGATGATGAGACCGTTGAGATTCTCAAAGGGCTGCGGGAGCGCTATGAGGCGCACCATCGGGTGAAGATCACCGATGATGCCCTGGTGGCCGCTGCCCACCTTGCCGATCGTTACATCACCGACCGCTTCTTGCCGGATAAGGCGATTGACCTCATTGATGAAGCTGCCAGTCGCGTGCGACTGCAATATGCGCTTCCACCGGCGGAGCTTCGGCAGGCGAAGGCACGGCTCGCCGAGATAGAGAAAGAGCTGAGTGCCACGCAGGAACGAGGGCGCTTTAGCCCCGGCGAAGACATCGCCGAAGACCTCGTTGCGCTTAAAGCAGAGCTGCAAGAGCGCATCGAGAAGCTGGAGATGGAGTGGCGAGACCAGCGCGAGAGCATGCCGCGCATCGTCACCCAGGATGAGGTGGCCCAAATCGTTCAATCGTGGACGGGCATCCCGGTAAGCCGTCTCGTGGAGACGGAGACCCAGAAGCTGCTTCGCATGGAGGAGGAGCTTCACAAGCGGATTATCGGCCAGCACGAGGCGATCGCTGCCGTAAGTCGCGCCGTGCGAAGAGCGCGTTCGGGCATGAAAGACCCCAAGCGTCCTATGGGAACCTTCATCTTTATGGGACCCACAGGAACGGGGAAAACGGAGCTTGCGCGCGCTTTGGCCGCCTTCCTCTTCGATAACGAAAACGCCCTGATCCGCATAGACATGAGCGAATACTCCGAGCGGTTCAACGTCTCCCGTCTGGTGGGAGCGCCTCCGGGCTATGTAGGGTACGAGGAGGGAGGACAGCTTACCGAGGCCGTGCGCCGCAATCCCTACTCGGTGGTGCTGCTCGATGAGATCGAAAAAGCCCACCCAGAGGTCTTCAATATCCTGCTGCAGGTCGCCGAGGATGGGCGCCTTACCGATAGCCAAGGGCGTGTGGTGGATTTTAAGAACACCGTCATTATCATGACCTCCAATATCGGGGCGGCGCGCATCCAGCAGGAGCGCGGCATGGGCATCCGCAGCGACGCCGAGCGGAAAGCGAACGACGAGAAAGCCATCGAGGCAATGAAGAATCGGGTGATGGAGGAGGTGAAGAAGACCTTCCGTCCCGAGTTCATCAACCGTATTGATGAGCTTATCGTGTTCCATCCGCTCACCCGTGAGGAGATACTCCAGATCGTAGACCTGATGCTGAACCGGGTGGCGAAACAGTTGAAAGGGCAGGAGCTTGCCCTTGAGGTAACCCAACCGGTGAAAGAGAAGCTGGCCGAGGAGGGCTTCGACCCGAACCTGGGGGCGCGTCCGTTGCGCCGAGCGGTTCAACGCCTGATCGAAGACCCCCTTGCGGATGAGATTCTGCGGGGTACCTTCCGGCCCGGCGACACGGTGGTGGCCGATTTGGAGGAGGGCCGCGTCGTGTTCCGACCCAAAGCGGCCGAAGTGCTGCCGGCCGGCGATGATGGCGGGTTGCCGCCTTTGGAGACTCCGGCCACCATCGGTTAGACCGGAGAGCAAACGTTCGATGAAGGGAGGCGACAGGTTGAAGCCTGTCGCCTTTCCTCTTTTTACCCCCCCATCCGTCTTAGCAAATGATTCCGGCCGCTGAGGCGCCGTCCTCTAGGACGCTCACCGAGAGGTGCTCTTCTCCCTGCAGGGGGTGGGGCTTGAAGAGCAGGCGATACGCCTGTCATTTCGAGCCGAAGGCGAGAAATCTTGGGTTTCACTTCCCACCGGCCTTGAGGGGTAGGGCTGTAGGAGGTACCCCTTGAGGGAAAGGCGCAGTGCGCAGCACCGTCGCTCCTGAGGTTACCCCATTGCTCGGGTAGGCCTTTGCCTACCCTCATGGCCTTATGCCTACCTACGGTGCGTCGCCGTCTGCAAGACCGATGCAGGGTATGATTCTGCAGAGGAAGAAGGAGATAAGAAAAAGATGGCCATTACCCGCCGCCAGTTGCTTGGAACCTGCCCACTGCTGCTTTTACGGGCTTCATCCGCTCCCGCATTGTCGCTCGAAAAGGCGCAGTGGGCTGAGGCTTTTGTAGAGAGCATCGGCGTTTGTACGCACTGGACTTATAACGACACCCCTTATGGCTACGCTTATGAACGGGTGAAGCAGCTCCTGATCGATTCCGGCATTCGCCATACCCGCGACGGGTTCTCGGAACGCATCGCCGAGCTGGGCAGGCTAGGCATAAAGACCTGTGTGGCCGTTGGCCCGGAAGCCTCGTCGAAACCGGACGCACAAAAGGTAGCCGACATCGTCGAACGGATAAAAACCCTCAATGCCATTCACCCTTGTATAGATGCCATCGAAGGCCCCAACGAGCCAGACCTGTTCTGGCCGAAATTCCACATCACCTACAAGGGTGAGGGAGGAGACCGAGGGATAGAAAGCATTGTAAAAGGGGTAACGGCTTTTATGGCCGATCTCTATCCTGCCGTAAAGTCGAACCCGGCCACATCAAAGCTAACCGTGATAGGCCCCTCTCTCGGAGTGACCTACGATCCCGGGGCAGGCCATCCAAACCCTTTTCCCAAAGGAAGTTTAACGAACTATGTAGATTGGGGAAACTTCCATCCCTACTGTGGCGGAAACCCATTTAGTTTCCCTTTCCCCTACGACACCCTTGAAAAATACTATTGGCAGGGCGACTTCCCATCTTCCAAACTCGACGAATTCCCGTATGCTTTCCTCACCTATGCGCCCCCATTTGCGCCCAAGCCCATGGCCGCCACAGAGACAGGCTATTCCACAAATCGCGCCGGCCCATCGGAGGCCATGCATGCGAAATATATGCCACGTCTCTTCTGCGAAAACTTTCGTTTGGGCATACGGCGCTCTTACAGCTACGAGTTCGTGGATGAGTTTAACGACCCCGATGGCACCAGTCGGGAGGCGCATTTTGGGCTGGTACGTCGCGAGCTCACGCCAAAACCAGCCTACTATGCCGTTAAAAACCTCATCACGCTATTGCGAGATAAGAGGCCCCGCGCCGGTTTCAAACCGTCTGCATTGCCGCTTGCTATTCGTGTTTTGCCGGTGAAAGACTATCGTGAGCCGATTTCAGGCCAGGTGGTTACCTACGACCGAACGCAGTATGTGCATCACCTGCTGCTTCAAAAAAGCGATGGGCAGTTTTGGCTTCTGCTTTGGCATGAGATAGCCGATGAAGATACAAGCGTCGTGCCGCCCAGGCTCATTCAGCCGCCCGCCATGCCCACCGAGGTCTTCTTGCCTTCAAGCGTTCATAAGGCCGTTGTCTATCGCCCCAACAACGGCATCTATGGGGTTGAGAGCGATATAATAAAAGGGCGTCTTTCACTTGAGGTGCCCGATGAGCTGCTGGTAGTTCAACTTTTTCAGCGTTAAGGAGAGTTTCCATTGGATGTAGTAGGCATCATTCCCGCGCGTTTGGCCGCAACGCGTTTGCCCAACAAGCCTTTGGCCGATATCGGTGGCAAGCCCATGATCGTCCACGTGTGGCGACGCGCTCGAAAGGCGGCCTCTTTGCAAGAGGTTTGGGTAGCCACGCCCGACGTGGCCATTGTCGAGGCGGTGGAGAGGGAGGGGGGAAAGGCCCTCCTTACCTCGCCGCAGCACCGCACGGGCACCGATAGGGTCGCCGAGGCGGCAAGGCTGCTGTCCCTCTCCCAAGAGGCCATCGTGGTGAACATTCAGGGGGATGAGCCGCTTCTCGAGGCCGAGAGTATTGACCGCATGGTGCAGTTGCTTCAGGCCGATCCCTCACTGGACATGGCCAGCGTGATGTGCCCGTGCCCGCAAGAGAGTTTGGACGACCCGGCCTGTGTGAAGGTGGTATGTGGCCGCAACGGCGATGCGCTCTACTTTTCCCGATCTCGCATTCCCTATCCTCGTCAGACGTCCTCGGTACCGGTGATGCAGCATATGGGGCTGTACGCCTACCGCAATCGCTTTTTACAGCTCTTTACCACCTTGGAACCCACCCCGTTGGAGTGCACCGAATCGTTGGAGCAGTTACGGGCGCTGGAGTGGGGCTATCGCATTCGGATGGCGCGTGTAGAGAAGGCCTCCATCGCCGTAGACACGCCGGAGGATTTGGAGAGGGTGCGGCTGTTATTGGCTTTGGGTGCGTAGGCGGGGCGTTCGTGGCTTAACTCTCTTGCAAATAGGCTTTAAGCAGGGCGCGAAACAGGCGTCCGTGGTTTGGTATTTTAAGGTGAAGCAACTCATGCACAATCACCTCGCGGCGGAAGCGGGCCGGTTGCCGCAACAAATCGACATCAAAGGTAAGGCGCCCCCGCGAAGAGCAACTCGCCCACTTTCGCCTCATGGGGCGTAGGTGTATTTCCCGAATGCGGTTGGCCACCTCAAGGCGTTGCGCCCACGTCCAGACCTCGGCTACAAGAATGTCTCGAACTACGCTCTCCCCTGAATCTTCATCAATAGTATGGGAAGTCTTCACGATCACTGCTGACTTTATTGTGTCGCCCTCCTAAGAAGTTGGAGCATCTCATTGGCCCACGTTACCGGGTCAGTCTCCCCTGCAGCTATTAGCACCCTGTAGAGTTGCTTGCGCAGGTCGCGCTCCTGAGCCGGGCTGGTAGCCCAATGAGGAAACTGGTGAAAAATCGGTTGCACAGCAGCGGCCAACTGCTCCGCCCGGTCGGCATTGAAGTTCTTTTGAACGCGCAGCCACCAGGCCACGGCAAAGGCTTCGGGTGAGAGATTGGTCTCATGGCACTGCTCTTGAGCGGTCTGCAGATCGTGAACGAGTTGAGAGAGTTCTTTCAGGGCTTCTTGGCTGTTGATCTGCTGTTCCTCGAAAGCGTGCCGGATCGCCTCGGTGCGCTCGCCGATGGGGATAAGGTGAGGCTGCCCTCTGCCCTGGTCCGCTACCAGTTTATGAAGCTCCTTAAGCAGGTTGAACACCTTGACCGTGTCTGGCTGTGGTTTTGCCAGCAACTGCAGCAGTGCTGGCGCTCCTAATTGGTAGGTTTCATACGGATCACGTACGGCATTGGTAGCGGTATGTCGCTGGACAATGGCCGCGGTCTTGCGGAGAAACGATCGGTCTATCGGTACGTGTGGCTCGTAGGCGCTGCGCAGCAACTGGTACATCGCCACGAGCGCTTGATAGTCTTCGAGAAACGGGCGCAGGAACGGATCGGGGGAAAGAATCTCATAACTCTCTTCTAACTCACGGAAGTAGGCATAGAACGTTTCTCGGCGCTGCCTATCGCGGAAGTGTTCCAGCACGGCCTCTGCGGCCTTGTCTGCGGTTTTTCCTACGCTAAGCGGCAGAAACTCGTTTCGCCCACGCTCCATCAAGGCTTTGAAGTGTTCCTGAAGCACCTCCAGCCCCTCGACCACACCGTTCACATCCTCCGAGTCGAAGGCGAGGGCCTGCTTCAGTCTGTTGAAAATTCCGACAAAATCCACGATGAGGCCGTTCGTCTTACGTCGCCCCGTCTCATCCTCGTAAGGGCGATTGACGCGGGCGATGGTCTGTAAAAGCACATGATCGCGCATGGGCTTATCTAAATACATGCAGTAGAGGATCGGGGCATCGTAGCCTGTGAGGAGTTTTTCGGTGACGATAAGGATTTTAGGTTGTTCGTTCGGCTTGCGAAACGCTTTGCGCACAGCCGCCTCTTCCTCGTCGCTTAGGTGGTAGTGACTCAGCTGGGGCGGATCGCTCGGCCCGCGGCTGATCACGACCCGACTCATTTCCGGAGGAAGGCAGCGGTCGAGGGCTTGCTTATACAGCCCGCAAGCTTCACGGTCTACCGCTACCACGAAAGCTTTGTAACCCATAGGCTCAATGTAGTGACGGAAGTGTTCGGCCACATAGGAAGCTATTTTTTCTACTCTTTCACGGTTCTTGAGCATATTTTTGAGCGTTACCGCGCGATCAAGCACGCGATTAAGCTCTTCGACGTCTGCCACGCCCTCCAGTTCCGCCGCAGCCCAGAACTCTTGCTCCATGGCCTCGGCGTTGGCGATGAGGTCGTTAGGTGCCATTTGGTAGTATAGGGGCACGGTGGTGCCGTCTGCAATGGATTCGCGAATGGAGTATTTGTCAAGATAGCCTTGTGAGTCGTCAATGCCAAACGTTTTGAAGGTGCCTTGCCCGTGTGCGGTTCTGTCAATAGGCGTGCCGGTAAAGCCTACGAATGTGGCATTTGGCAGGGCACCCATAAGATAGTTGCCCAGATCGCCACCGGTGGAACGATGCGCCTCATCCACCAGCACAAGGATGTTGCTTCGAGTATTTAGATCGGCGTCGGCCTCGTCGAATTTATGGATCATGGAAACAATGAGGCCTCGCGTGTCTTCTCTCAACAGTTGTTGTAGGTGGCGCTTACTCTGTGCCACATGCACTCTGCTGAAGCCCACCGCCTCAAGGTTCTGAAAAAGTTGCTGTTGCAACTCGTTGCGATCCACGATCATCAGGATGGTGGGGTTTTCTAGGCGCGGATCTTCCAAGAGTCGCTTGGCGACGGTGATCATAGTGTAAGTCTTGCCCGATCCTTGCGTATGCCAGATGAGGCCGCGGCGCTTGTGGGGGTCTTTGGAGCGGGCGACGACCTTTTCTGTAGCCCGCATCTGATGGGCACGTAGCACCGCCTTGGTCAGCTCGCCGTCCTTG
>NZ_DATGKU010000075.1:0-35589 GCF_035294505.1 Chthonomonas sp.
ACAATCAATGAGTGTTGGCCCCATGCCCCAACCGATGGGAATGGAACCGTGCAGCGGATTCTCGAAGTAATGCCGGAAGAAATCGCGCCAAGTACATAGGTTATCGCCATCCGACATCGTAATGGCCAGGTAGACCTTAGAACGATCGAGCGGAGGCGGTGATGGTGGGGGAGACTGTTGGATATGAGAGAGCCGTACCCCACTGTAAACCGAAAAGTTGGCCACATAGTCGCTCACGGTAGTGATCTTACCAAAGCGGCTGGCCAGCGACACTCCGGGGCCTTCATCAATGCCGATGCCCTCGCCATGCCAATAAAACCCGTGCACCACTGCATTCAGCGGCATGTGGGCAAAAAGATATTTGATCTGCTTCAACTCCGCCCCCATATCGGCACCCGGCCGGTTCTGGGCACGCGGCCCTGTAATCCAGAAGGTGATGCCTCTGGCCGCTATGATGTAGTCAATGGCGCCGCTATCGAGGATGGTGGGGTCTAAACAGAGCGCCAGATAGGGGTTGAGATGCGGCAAAAGCTGCGTATTCAGATAGTGCAGCGCGTCGGCATCGTTCTTGAACCGGCCACGAAGGTCTTGACGTATCGGCAGATGGAGCTGTGCGGCTAGCTGCGGCGTCGCCACCACCAAATTATCTATCGCCGCGATATCTACCGCAATATCCGGGCTTACATAGACCTTCGGGTCGGGGACCACCGCGCCGCGTATCTCCGAGCGGAAGCGCTTGACAAGCGAAAGCGGGTCGTTTACGTAAATAGGGGCGCCGGTCTCCCCCTGTTTCTGCATCTCTTGTAGCCAAAACCGGTCGGAATCCTGAGCGATCATGTAGATGCGCGGTTTCGTTCGATTGACGATGCCCTGCAACGAGTAGAGGAGCACCTTTTGATCAAAGGGGAGATCGCCTATCTCCGCCACATACAGATGCTCGGCAGGCGGTGGCATTTTCGGTTGCAGTGTGGGATAGGGCCGTGGAGGACTAGGCAACACCACATCACGGTAGATGGGCGGCGGCGGCAGACGATCAAGCACGGCAAAAGCCTGCTGTACCTGCCGTGCCGTCAAAAGGTGTTTCTCGGCAAGAGCCGCCAGGGTGCCGCGTGCAAGCATCTGCTCCGTATCCCAGGCGTCGTAATCGCTGTTTTCAGGTAGGTGTGTCCACACATCTACCGCTCCATGGAAAGCGGCGTCATGATGCACGATGATCGCGGCAACGGGTTCCTCCCCTTCCACGAAAATCGGGATCACCCGATCTTCTGGAGGCAAAGTGGAGACATCGAGCGTTTGAGCGTGGGAGGTCTGCTCCCAATTCCGATGGAGCGCACCCAAACCGAGCGGGTCTTGTGGAGCAAGGCGAAGCGGTGCCTGCGGCCCATCCTTAAATCCACCCACACCCATTCCCTGAGGGCCGAAGAGAGCCGGATCACTATCGTGCCCTTCATCTACCCATCCCCTCTTTGCATCGTAGATCACGGCATGGGTAAACGGCACCCCGGAAAGGATAAGACAGCCTCCGGCCTGATGAAAGGCGCGAATGTTGGCGAACGCGCTCGCAGGGTAGGTGTTTCCATAGGGTAGAACCAGTGCTGCATACCTATGGATATTGAAACGTGCTGGGTCGGCTAACGCAGCGGTATTCAAGCCTTCCGCGGCAATGCCCACCCGACGCAGATCGGCCATAACGTGGGCCGGCGATGTTGCGATAGGCACCATGTAGTAAGGAAATCCGCTCTGTTCGTACACAGCCACACGCAACGTAGGTTGCGCACTCGCCGAACGATTCAGGCCAAGCCACAGAACCATTCCACAGAAAAGCATCACAGCTTTTTGCAACTTCGTCACTCTTCTCGACTCCTTATATCTGCTCTGATCCGCATATCTAGTACGGAAACGGTCTTTTCCTACTCAATGCTCTTTATCTGGCGACGGCACTGCAAGCACCGCTACCTGATAGGCGATATATCGCTTTGCGACGGCCAGCAGTTCCTTGGCAGTTACCGCGTGAATCCGCTCTGGCAGATGCTGCAGATAGTCGGCTCCCAAGCCCATAGCAGCATACCATCCCAGCAAGAACGCCCTATCGCTTACCCGCTCCAAAGCAAGCTCTATATGCGCAATGGCCATATTGCGCGCTCTTTCCATCTCCGCCTCCGAAGGCGGGTTCGTAAAGAGGGTTTGCAACTGTGTTTGAAGGAGATGTAGCATCTGCTCGGCTTTGATGGGGTTGCCCGCCTGCTCTCTTGACGCATCCCACTGCGCGTATAGCACAAAAGGGCCGGAGGTCGTTGCCAAATAGTCGGCTCCTACCTGATACCCTATTCCAAGGCGGTCGCGCAACTGCACAAAAAGCCGCGAAGCATGGCCTAGCCCCAGCAACGCCTGCAGCACGAGAAAGGCCGGATAGTCTGGGCTGTCCACTCTGGGTGCTGCCGTCACCACCAACGCATAGGCTGCCGGCCCGGAAGTCTGTACGTGGAGCAGATTGCCTTGCGGAGCTTGCGGCGGGGGCGCTGCGTACGCTGCTGCCGGTAGGAAGGTGTCTTGCATTGGCTCGTCGAGAAAGGCCTCAAAATCGGTTCGTGCCTGTTGGAGGTTAAAGTCGCCGACAACGGCAATGAAGATGGCCGATGGCCGGTAATGCTCCAAGAAATAGCGTTGAGCCCGATCGGGGGTCACCTGCTCAAGAACCGCTTGCGGTGGCTCAACTGTAAGACCGAGTGCCCCTTGTGCTGCCGTTACGGCCGACCGGTAGGCATCGTCCGCCCGCTTCTGCCTTTCCTGAAGGATATCCTGCAAGGCCTTTTGTAAAGCGGATGGCGGAAAATCGGCATGAAACAGAATGTTGCCCAGCATATCGGCCACATTATCGAGCTGAGTGCGATCGGTCAGGCAGCTCAACGCCACATAATCGGGCGTATAGAGCACGTTCAGCACACCGCCCGTTTTCAGGAAAAGCACCTTCACCTTATCCGCCGTCCGTTCGGAACTGCCGTAAATAAGGGCGTGTGCGACCATCAGCCCCTCCGCCTGGCGTAAAGGCAAGCTCTCGCGGGGCGTTCGCACAAAAAGGCTGACGGCCACAAAATGCGAGGAAGGATCGGGCTGTAACAGGACGTGCATGCCGTTATCCAGAGTCATCGTCTGCACGGCCGCATCCAATGCGAATGAGGCACGCGCAAGGGAGACGCTCAGCCAGAAAGCGAGCAGGAGGCAGAGACTCCCTCTCAAGGCCGACGACTCCCCGCCGGCGCCTTCGGAGAGGATGCCGGTTCCATTATAACCGTGAAGGCGTTCTGCTGATTTAGATAGCGAATCAGGAACGGCTGTATGTCTTGTGGGGTGAGGTTTTGTAGGCGTTCCCGCAGACGATCTGGTAAGTCCCCATCGGTTGTAAGCGCCTCTCCTATGGCCGAGGCATAGCCCTCATCGGTTTCTGTCTGATAGTCTAACCGACCGATAGCACGTTGTCTCGCCTCTAGAAATAGCGCCGGCGGCACGGACAAGCGCAGTTGTTGGAGAAGATGGATCAGCTGGAATCCCGTTTGCCTCAACTGCTCTTGCGACTCGGCGCGAAAGGTAAGGATATATAAACTCGGATCGCGGCGTGGCGAGAAATGAACCTGCAGATCGGCTTCGGGGTCTTGATCGGCAAAGGCCATCTGAAGGAGATCCGCCACCACAAAACCGGCGGCTACCATCGTTTTGTTGGCCGCTCGGGGTGCCCGCAGCGCGACACCGGCCATCCATTGCGGGGCGCTTCCTTTCACCGTTAAAAGAGAAACCTCCGGCCACTGCGGCTCCTGATCCGCTACGGTTTGTGGTGATGTTGTTGCTGCGGCCTGCCAGCCTCCAAAAACCTGCTCCACTTCCGGCAGAACCTGCTTCGGCGTCACGTCTCCAACGAGTACGAGCACAGAGCGATCGGGGGTGCAGCAGCGCTGATAGAAGGCCATGAGGGTATCGCGTGCTCGCAAGGCAATTCCTTCCGGCGTGCCGCCCGGCGAACGATGATAGGGGGCATTGCTCGGATAAGTGTGTTCGTAGAGCAGAGTTATAAGGCGATCTATGGGGTCGGCTTCACGACGGGCGAGTTCGTCTAAAATAATCCCTCGCTCTTTCTCCATCGCCGAATCGGGCAACGACGCATGCTGGGCTACATCCCCCACAATCTGTAGCACCGGAGCGAAATGCGCCACCTCCACCGTGGTATAGATGTGTAGGGCATCTGGGCCGGTCTCCGCATCGAGGCTCGCCCCGAAACGCTCGGCGGCAATATCGGCCCCCTCACCAGGCCGCTCGGTGGTTCCTCGAAACAGCATATGCTCTAAAAAGTGCGCCGCTCCGTCCTCACCATGGCGCTCTTCCCTGGCGCCCGCCCGCATCCATAAGTCTATCGCGACCAGAGGCACAGAATGGCGTTCTTTCACCACCACGGTTAACCCATTCGAGAGACGGGTGATGCACAAAGAGCTGCTTTCGGCCTTACAAGCCTGCCAAGCTCCTAGAACGAGCCAACAGCCGAGAAGGCCTATGGCAAAACGGGTCTTCATGATGAGCGCATTGTACCGCAAATTTGCGATTTGAGGGTAGTTAAATCCTATGAGGGTGGTTGAATCCTAACTTAGCGGTTATCTATCCTTATCGAAACAAGAATAGAACCTTCTAACGCCATGTACATAACTTTTACGTTGCAACTCTTGACAGGCAAAAAAGAATATAATAAACTTAATTTATACTCTTGATGGGAGGTTCGGATCGCGATGAAAAAGACCCGTTATCCCTGGTTGTTTGCGTTTACAATTTTTCTGGCAACCAGTAGCAGCTAAATGGCCTTTACACGACCGGCACCTGACGCCCTTCTCAGATTTCAATTCCTTTTTGTGGAGGTCTGCAAATATGTTACGCTGGAAATAACTTCTCTCCTGCAGTCTACTCGCTAATCTCTTTTGCCTCGCTGCACAGGCTCAAGTAACCCCCTCTGGCTTCCAAAACGATAAACGCCTTCAACAACCTGTCTCCGCCTCCGTAGCCTATACCTCCTTAGCCCAATTCCTGCGGACGCTCTCGCAACAAGCCCATGTCCCCCTCCGCATTGACCCAAAAGAACCCTACTCAGGAACCGAAATCTGCGCCTTCTTCCAACAACAACCCCTCGGCAACGTGATGAAAGCTCTCCGCTCCCTCCTTAGCTACCAACACGCCGAATGGCTCTGGCAGAAAGAGGGAAACGGCTATCGTCTGTTGCCCACTGCCGATGCTATCGCCTTACCTCAACGCTTTCAGGAAGAGATGGATGCCGACTTCTTGGCAAGACTGCATGAGGGCGCCATCCTCGCCGCTATGACCCCCGAAGAACGGCTGCGCCATCTTAAAGAGGTGATGTATGTCTGCGGTATAGATGACCCACTGTTCTGTCAAATACATCATATAGATGCAAAGAAGAGAGCAGAGATGGAGGCAAAGGATGTCTATTGGGGCTGGTTTCGTTTAGTGGACAGTGGCCTCTCTCTTGCAGAGAAACAGCAGTTGCTAGCAGGAGTTCCCATCATGCTTTCCTTTAACCAGCTTCCTGCAGATGTGCAACAGTCTATGTTGGAGCTGTGGCACCGTATGCCAAATGGGCCTAGCTCGCCCACTTGGGTGCAACTGCAACTGTCTAATGATGTACCTCAAAATGATCCTAACATGGCGTGGGGAATTGAGAAGTCGCTCTGGCTCACTATTCAAAACGTGGGTACCGTTGGTGCTACTGGATTTTGGGAAGAGAACATTTGGCGTTGGTATAAGCGGTGGCTGTTACCTGAGGATACCCCCTCCGACCCGCAAGAACTCCAACCCCTCCCTAACGGCTTCCCCTACCAACCTCAAGTGACACCACTACCCCCTAACCCTGACCCTAAAACCCTCGCCAAACTTAAACCCATCACCAACTGCACCCTCCTCGACAGAATGCAAGAGATCGCTGCCAAACTCCACATCCCCCTCCTCGCTACCCTCCCCCATGACCCAGAACAGATTTACGGCCCACTTACCCTCAACCCTCCAAAAACCCTCGCCGACTACCTCCAAGGCTTCTCCTCCTACCCCGAAAAATGGCTCTACCATAAGTGGAACAGTGGGCTGCTCCTCGTTAGCTACCCACGATGGCCCCTCGACCAAGCCGCTTCCCTCCCCGAATACCTCCTCCAACTCCTCCGAAAAAACCTCCAACAACAACAAGGGCTCTTCACCCTCTCCCTCCTTCGACAGCTCTTTGCCCAAATGACCCCCTTCCAACAACATGCCTTTGCTCAACGCTTTATCTCTCAAGCCGATCCTCAAGGCCATTTTCCGGTGTTTCTGTTCATGTTGGCTCACCCCGAATTAGAGAGTGCTTCGGGCATGCCTCTTACGCCTGCCTTGACCCTGGAAGTCGAGAACCTGCACCTACCGGCCTATTCAGCTTGGCATAAGGAGGTGTTTGTGGCGTTGAAAGTCTCGGTGTTTGACAGGGACATAGGGGGTCGGCTTATGCGTGAGTTTCGGTTGGTTGGGGAGACAACCGACCAGAGGTGGGTACCGTTGGAGGGGATATTGACGGGAGCGGTTCCCGCATCCTTTTGGCAACCGGAAGAGCCACCGCAAAAGTAAACCTTTTAGCAGAACAAAATTTGGCGGCGCCTCCTCACCGCTCTTTAGAGCAGGGAGGAAGTGCCGCCTAGCTCGTAGTACCGGCCTCCTTTCTATCCCAGCCCCATGTTTTGGTATTAGGGGAGATTTAGGGTAAATTGATACTGCTTTGCAACGGAGAGCTACGATGCGAATCCTTGGTTTTCATATTGGTAAAGAGAAACTGCTTTCCTTTTCAGATTTTTGCACCCTCATACGTCGTGCGGCGCAAGAGGCTCACCCGGCAGCCAAGTTTGCCCCAGCGGCCAACGGCTTCACCATGGTGCTCGATGGGCGCATGCAGACCTGCAACCTGCGCGGGCTTTATGCCGCCTACTGTAAAGAGCCGCACAAGCGGGACGCTCTTATTATGGAGTTTCTCGATTCTTTAGAAACGGAGGCACCGGCAGGCACCTGGTACGATACTCAAGCGATGCTACGCCCTTCCCTGCGCAGCCGTCAATTTCTCGCCGATGCCCAACGCAGCCTTCAACGTCAAAAAGTGCCCGACAGCCTCCCGGCCGTTCACTTTCTTGGGGAGCTTTATGTCATCGTAATGGCCGAACATCGTAGCCGTATCTGGGCGGTTACCCAAAACCTCTTGGACGGATGGGGAGTAACCGTTGAACAGGCGTTGGAGCAGGCCATGAGCAATATGAGCATTATGGCGTTTCCGAACATTGTGAGCGTGATGCATGGAGGGCCGCTTAATCAAGAAGCTGGCTTTGTCTTTGAAGGAAACTACCTTACATCGAGCTGGCTTCTTTTCGAGCGATTTCGCAACTACGTGGGGCAGCGTCTGCAAAGCAACTTCGTGATCGCCGTGCCGAATCGAAGCCGCCTCATCGTGGTTCGTGACGACATGCCTTCCCTTATTGCCAGCGTACAGCAAGCCAACCGGAATTTTCACCTCCAACCCTATCCTCTCACCAATCAACTCTACCATGTGGATATTCGGGCGACGGGCGGCATTGTCTCGGTCTATCAACCTCAAGGCGAGGGGGAAAGGCTCTCGCCCGACAGCCCCTTTGCCGGCGCCGTATGGCAAAACCCCTCCTTGCCCAGTATATCGCAAGCGGCTCAGGGGCTTCCTCAGCCTACCCTTATGAATCCTTGGGAGAGTTTTAGCGAACCTACCGAAGAATCGGTCTAACCATGTTAAAACAGATATTGAACGAGCTTGTATTAGGCAAAAACCTCACCCGCGAACAGGCAGCCCAGCTTATGCAGCTCCTGATGGAGGGGGAAGCGACCTCGGCACAAATAGGGGGGCTTCTGGTAGCCTTGCGCATGAAGGGCGAAACCGTAGAGGAGATCACCGGTTTTGCCCAAGCCATGCGCACCCGCCTCCAGCCGGTTCAACCACATAGCACCCCCCTGTTAGATACCTGCGGAACCGGCGGAGGGCGTTTTCGCGTGTTCAACGTCTCGACAGCCGTCGCCTTTGTGCTCGCCGCGGCCGGAACCCACGTGGCGAAACACGGCAATCGCGCCGTATCCGGAACTTGTGGAAGTGCCGACGTGCTAGAAGCCCTCGGTGCACGTATTGACCTTAGCCCCTCACAATGTGCCCGATGCATAGATGAGGTCGGGGTGGGTTTCCTATTCGCTCCTCTCCACCATCCGGCCCTCAAACATGTGGGTGGGCCTCGACGAGAATTGGGCATTCGCACCGTCTTTAATCTCCTCGGCCCATTGGTCAACCCGGCAGGAGCAACGCTCCGCCTCATGGGCATCTACGATGGAGCGCTTTGCCGAACGGCCGCCGAAGCCCTGCATGCCCTTGGCACGACAAGCGCCATTGTAGCCCACGGCGACATCGGCGTTGGGGAGATCGCCACCGTGGGCACTACCCTTATTGCGGAGTTGCGCGACGGGCAAGTCGAAACCTACCCCCTTACCCGACGCGACTTTGGGCTTTCAGCGGAGGAGCCTTCTTTAGCAGACCTCGCTCCAGAAGCCACGCCGGAAGCCAATGCGGCGCTCCTGCGTCGCGTTCTTACACCTCAATACGACGATGCCACAACACGCGCCAAACGCGAGCTGGTGGCCGTTAACGCCGCCGCCGCCCTGCGCGTTTGCGGTTATGTGGAAGACTGGCCGGATGCCCTTCAAATGGCACAAGACCTTATTGCCTCTTGCAAGCCCTTAGAGACTCTGGAACACTTTGTGGCGTTTACGCACCAAGTCTAACCGCCCTTGTTCTCTTTCTATGGCCTAAGAGAGAAGAACCAACCCTCGTACAAGAACATGCAACCGACATCGTTGCCTATACGCTATAATCAAACAGGCCGTGCCAAGCACCTTAAAACGAGAAACTAGGATACCGAAACGAGGACGAACCCGATGAGCATGCTATCAGAGATACTGGCCACCAAACGCACCGAAGTGGCCTACCGCGCAGAACGCATCCCGCTACAACTCCTTCAAGAACGCCTTATTGACGCCCCTCCCCCTCGCGATTTTGTGAAGGCGTTGCGTCAAACACCAGGCCCAACCCTCATTGCCGAGGTGAAAAAAGCTTCGCCGTCAAAAGGTGTCATTCGAGCCGACTTCGACCCTATCGCCATAGCGAAAGCCTATGCCGAAAACGGTGCCGCTTGCCTCTCCGTGCTCACCGATGAACCCTACTTTCAAGGGAAACTCGACTATCTCACCGACATCCGTGAGGTCGTTTCCCTGCCTCTTCTGAGAAAAGACTTTATAATAGACCCATGGCAGATTGTGGAGAGCCGCGCCGCCGGCGCCGATGCCATCCTGCTCATTGTGGCGGCCCTCTCGCCCTGCATGCTGCGTGATCTTCTGCGGCTTTCTCAAGAATACGGAATGGCCGCCCTTGTTGAAGTCCATGATCGAGAAGAGCTACAGGAGGCTCTCGATGCCGGTGCTAACCTCATCGGCATCAATAATCGCGATCTCCACACCTTCCAAACCTCCCTAACCGTCACCTTCGACCTCCTTAAAGAGCTTCCACCCGATCCTAACCGCACTATCGTTAGCGAGAGCGGCATCTTTACCCATGACGATGTGGTGCGGCTAGGCGAGGCCGGAGTTCATGCCGTGCTCATTGGCGAAGCGCTCATGCGAGTGGCCGATGTGGGAGCCAAAGTACGCGAGATTCTCGGCCATTAGCTCCGTTGACTACCGCATTGGCGCGTACTTGGGCGCGATGCAAACGGTGATCTTGGGGCACACGTAGAGAAAATCGTCGGGAATGATGGTTTGCCAAGGAGGGGCACCCCAGGGCGGCCCGGAACCGAAACGAACCCGCCTATAGTCGGAAGGAATATCGGCAAGAAAACGTTGGGCGGCGGGCAAGGCAAGCCGCAACGGATGCATTGTCTCAACGTTGGAAAACACGACCGCATCGGGCGGTGGCGACAACACCGACGGGTCCCATTCCTCAGAAGGGATGCGTAACTGAAATCGGGTGACCTCTTCAGCCGCTTTCGCGCGTTGAACGGGAGAAGGTAGCCCAAAAAGCGGCGATAATGGAGGCGAGTAGAACCACGGGATCGTGGCAAAAGCAACGGAGGCACCGGGAGGCAAAACGCGCCAAAGATAGGCGGCGGCCTGATCCTGCGGTGTGGGTGCCACCATTCGCCGCACCCACCCCATGGATAGTAAAAGCGTTAGCAGCGCCACCACCCCGAAGAGGCCCCATTGCAACCGTCCTCCGGCGCTATTTCTTTGCAAAACCGCCTCTAAACCCCGTGCGGCCAGCACAGTGAGGGGAATAAAAAGCGGCAAGGTATAGCGTGCAAACCGCACCGCAGAGAACCCGATGATAAGAAAATAGAGGCCTGTAAACAGCAGCAGGAGCTTGTCGCCCATCGTGCGACGCCTCCACGCCACAATAACGCCCCATAAAGCCGCGGCATAGAGCGGAAGCCCTAGCCCCCACGGCAAGGAGATAACCAGGTGATACCACCACCCAGGCCCGGTGCGTACAAACAACAATCCATGCCCCTGACGCGAGTGAACAAAAAGCTCGTAATAGACCCCGGAGCCAGGGTAGCCCGGGAGACCATTCCAGAAAGCATTCCAGTTCACCAAAGGGCCGGGGCATCCAATAAAAAACGCCAGCAGTGCACCCAGTGCCACAACCCCGGCCATCCTCAGCCTGTTCAGGCCTTTAGCCCAAAACAGCACCATGAGAGGCGCTACCACCACAACACCCGCGGTATATTTTGTCGCGGCAGCCAGCCCAACCCAAATTCCGGCCAACAGGCCATCGCGCACGCTGCCCCCCTCTGCCAATCGCGCACTCCATAAGAGTGCGAGCGCCACAAATAGGTTCGCCGGTACATCCACCGCCAGAAAATGACCATACACCACGGCTAAGGGCGCCGCTGCATAAAAGAGACTGGCCCACCACCCAATTCGCTCTCCATAGAGGCGCTTTCCTAAAGCAAAGACCACGGGGATGGTGAACGTACCCATGAGAACGGTAACAAGACGCCCCACAAGAAAGAGGGCGGCCTGATGCGCTGCGTTAGGCGATTGAGGAGTCGGAAGCAGCCCATAGCCCGCCGCTATCGTCTCTGCCAAACTTACAAGGTAGAAATAGAAAGTACCGTAGTTATAAAACCCGATGTCGAACTTGAGATGGGGAATATCTGCCTGAAGCGCCGCATTCAAATTGATAAGCTCATCGGGATGGTAGGTTGCGAAAGGATGGTGGGCATTTGGCAAGCTCCACGTGATGCCGACCAGACGTAGCCCAAACCCTAGCAGCGTTATGCAACCAACTACCAGAACGGTTTTCCAAGAAAGCCCGAAGACAGAGGCTTTCACGCTACTTGGCGCTGCTGCTGCGCCGATAGGCTCCTCGACCTCCAACCTCTCTCGTTCCTTTCAAGGCTGTAGCACAATGCGAGCCGGTTGCGGGTGGAGCGCGTGCGGAGAAAACCAGGCTGCATAGGCTACCCCTAGCATAAGCAACACCAAAAGCACAACCCTCAACCAAAAGGCGCGTCGAGCACGGGCTCGTCGTTGGGCCAAATAGCTCTTCTCAGTCTTCGGCTTCACCCCTATCCCCTCGCCTCCACAACAGATTGCTTTTGCCCCAGCAGCAGATTTAGCAACTCTAAGGCCCCCCGTTTGTCTAGCGGCTGATTGTTATTTCCACATAGTGGCGATTGCACGCACGAAGGGCAACCTTCCTCGCAGGGGCATTGTTGGAGCAGTGAGCGGGTCGCCTCCAACAAAAACAGCAGGTTCTCGTAGGCCAACTCGGCAAGACCGACCCCACCGGGGTAACCATCGTAGATAAAAACGCTCGGCAAAGCGGTATCCGGATGCTGAAAGTAAGAGACCCCTCCCACATCGTCCGGATCGGTACCACTTAGCAGCGGCATGAGACCGATAGCCGCGTGCTCCAAAGCGTGCAGGCTCCCTAGCAGGTCTTGGGTGAACCTGGCAAGGAGCAGACAAAGCGACGCCGGCACCGTAAACCATAGGGCTTCGGTCTCATAGGTCTGCTCCGGCAGGTCTAAAGGCTCTATGCTCAACACCTCCTCGGTGTAAAGCTTTTTACGTTGATAGGAAACCACTTTGTTGGTGACCACAACCTCCCCGAAGTAGGCGGTAAAATTTGCGAAGTTCTGCGAACTTCGTGCGCGCAGCACCACCAAATGGGTGGTGCTGCTGGAACGGGTATAGTAGTTGACCGCTGCAGGACGTACGATGGCCCGGCGCCCTTCTATGTCTAGCTCCTCCACTTGATAGGTCTCACCCATATGCAGATAGATCGCTCCCGGATGGAGCGCCCGAAAAGCCCTTGCCGGTTCTTCCGTTCCGACCAGCTTCCCAAATATATCTTCAATGCGGAAGGGAGCGCCACCGGTAGAGCGTATGTTAACCCTCGCGGCAGGATAGTCTCCGGCGTTATAAAGCCACCGGCTACCGCGGCGCACCAGCGTGCCTTCCTCTTCTAACACCTTGAGGCAACCTGCGGCAGCAGGGCCTAAAAGCGTCAAATCCTCTTCGGAGAGGGCTTGCTCGTAGGCCGCACAGAGCAGATGTTCGCGCAGAATGCGCGGGTTGTCGGGGTTTAAAGCAACATGTTCGCACGTTCTGTTGAAGAAATAGTCGGGATTGTTCATGAGGAACTGTTCCAGAGGGCTGTCGTAGGCTACTAACACACTTAAAGCGGGCGCTTCCCCTCTACCGGCACGTCCGGCCTGCTGCCACGTAGAGGCCACCGAGCCAGGATAACCGGTAAGGATAGATGCCTGCAGCCCACCAATGTCAATGCCGAGTTCTAGGGCGTTGGTAGAGGCTACCCCCAATAGCTGCCCGGAGAACAGCTGCTCTTCCACCTGGCGGCGCTCCTTTAAGGTATAGCCGGCCCTATAGGCCGCAACGCGATCCACAAGTTCCGGCGCCTTGGTCTGCAACTGGTTGCGCGCATAACGAAGAATAAGCTCGGCGCTTTTGCGGGCTTTGGTAAAAACAATGGTGCGTACCTCCTGTGACACAAGATCACAGAACAGCCTCGTGGCCTCGGTATGGGTGCTGACTCGCGTGTTGTTACCCTGATCGATAAGAGGAGGATTCCAAAACACGAATGTTCTGCGTCCGGCAGGGGCCCCATTCTTATCTACGATCACCGGATCGGACACGCCGGTGAGCCGCTCGGTCAGCTCCTGGGGATTGGCGATGGTTGCCGAACAACAGAGAAACTGTGGGTTCGCCCCGTAGTGGCGACAGAGGCGACGCAATCGGCGTAGCACCTGGGCCACGTGGGCACCAAATACCCCCCGATACACATGCATCTCATCTATCACCACGTAGCGTAGGTTCGCAAGAAAGCTCGTCCACTGCGTATGTCCGGGAAGGATACCGAGATGCAGCATATCGGGGTTGGTGAGCACGATGTGAGCGGAACGACGAACCGCTCGGCGCTCGTCGGCGGAGGTATCGCCATCGTAAGAGGCAAAACGCACCGTGGGAAACAGCCCCAAGGCGTTTAGCTTGCCGAGCTGATCTTGCGCCAAAGCCTTTGTTGGAAAAAGGTAAAAAGCACGCGCCCTTGGTTGCTCTAGCACCGTCTGAATAACCGGCACATTGTAACAGAGCGTTTTGCCGCTGGCCGTGGAGGTCACAATGGTGACATGCTGCCCCTCCAGTGCAGCATTGATGGCCTCCGCCTGATGGCTATAAAACTGCCTTATTCCCTGAGAACGCAAGGCGCGCTCCAGTTCCGGATGGAGCGCGCGCTTGAGTTCCCCATAGCGAGCCGATTGGCCGGGAATGCGCTCGACGTGCGCTATCTGGCCTCGATAGAACTCCGACCGGCGCAAGTCTTGCAGATAGCCATCGAAATCCATTGTATGCCGCAAACTTCTTAAGGATTCGCCGACCCACCGGCATTCTTATTGTCTGTATCCGTTACCAAGGTGGTCTCCGAGTCCCAACTGATCGGCCCATAGTTTAGGGTGGGAAGGTTTTTCACGCTGGACTTGGCATAGACCGTAGAGCCATCCTTCGGGTTCATGTAGACCGTCGTCTTCACCGTCATCACCGTGCCCATATCATCGGCAACGGCCTCCATGGTCTGCTCGACCTTCCAGCAGTTCTGCCCGTGATAGACCACCATGCCGTCGTAGGTATCTTTGAGGGTAGCCTGTTTGCCCTTTACTAGCGGGTCGTCAAAGGTAGACTGCCACGTATCCCCCGGTTTCACGGGGTGATCCGGCAAAACCACATGGACAGAAGCCTCTAAAAGAGCTGCCGCTTGGGGCGCCACGGGGGCAGTGTCGTCCCCGTTCTTTTGGCCTACCAACACCAAACGCCCCTGTTTATCGAAGGTTACCGAGAAGGGCGGTGGAGGTGGAGTAGGCTGCGGCCCTGATCCTAAATCCAGTGTGGCGCTTCCAGGAGTTACCGTAATTACGACAGAGCCATCCGGTTTTATCTCTGTTATCGCACGCTGGGCCGTTGTGATAAAGGTAACCTGCGATTGGCCATCGGGCGCCATCACATGGGCGACCGTTTTCATGGTTACCGTCGTCCCTTTTTCAAACTTGTAGGCCAGCGTCACCGCTTGGTCTGCGGCCCCCTGAGTTTGTGTTGTATCTTGGGAACGCGCAACAAGTGAGGTCGTGCCGATGAGGCCACTTAAAGCCATGCCAAGGTAAACAGTTCTTAGCGACATACTGAATGCTCCTTTGTCATTTTTAGGCGGTTCCAGGACGCGGCTGCTGAGAGCGCGACGCCCTGGCTTGATCGCGTATTTTAATCCACTCCACGAGACGCACCAGGAAATAACTGCCGAAGTAGAGAACGAGTAGCGGTATCACCATAAGCGTCCACGAGATGATGTCGTTAGAGGGGGTAAGTAGTCCACCGACCACGGCGATGAGCACTCCCCAGCGCCATTGCTTGATAAGGCTTTTTGAATTAACGATGCCTAAATAGGTGCCGGCCATCAGCACCACAGGCAGTTGAAAGGCCACCCCGAAGGCCGCCATCATCTTTACCATGAACACGATGTAGTCGTTGGGGTCTTGCATGAGCGTGGCGCCGGGTGGAAAGTCGCTTAAGTAGGAAAGGAACCAGCCCATCGCATAGAACATGGTGACGTAGGCCACCACCACGCCGAAAAGCAGCAGAAACACAGAAATGGGAAACATAAGTCGCAGAGGTCGCCGCTCCTCCGGCGTAAGGGCAGGCAATACGAAGGCCGCCGCTTCCCATAGGACGAAGGGGATAACCAGAATAAAGCCGAAAAGCAGGCTCAATTTAAGGCGCACAAGAAACATTTCGTGGAAATTACGAAATACGTCGCCGATTACCGGCTTTTGGCCGGGGTGCTGCAAGCCCCAAATCACCAACTCGCGCAGGTTCTCGATATCCTGATAGGTCGGCGGATTATGAAGAGGTGGGATATAGATGCGACCATCCGGGCCAAAGACGATCTTATTTGACGATGCCGCATTGGCAACAACGCGCTGCTTATCCAAGCGCTCGATCTGTTTGGCCAAGGGTTGATAGAGGAAGTTGTAGATGGGAGTGAACACCTGGTAGGCCAAAACGGCGCCCACCAGCACATAAAAGAGCGAGCGGATAATGCGCATCCGTAGCTCTGCAAGATGCTCGGTAAGCTCCATTCGTTTTTCATCGTAGTGTGGTGTTTTGGCCATACCCCGTTCCCTTCACCTCAAAAACCCTAACCTCACCATCACCCTCAAGGCGACAAGTGTTTCTATAAAACGCGGTTTCTGCTTTTCTTTTGCGATTATACCCTAGGAAGCACCTTGTAGGTTCCCCGCGCTGTTTGACATTTGGGCGGTTTGTGCAGTATACTGCACAGTGATACGTGCCGACGTGGCGCAGCGGTAGCGCAACGGTTTCGTAAACCGTCGGTCGTCGGTTCGAATCCGACCGTCGGCTTTTCTATTTTGTGCCGTCTAACCTCTGCATCGGTGGGCGATCTCCCATCTTTGATTTCCCAAAAAGCTTCTATCTTTTTTCATAAATAGTCTACGCGCGGAAACCGCTCCCTTTAGGAACGCGGAGGAAGCGCGATCTCCTTTCGTGTTGGTTTGCTGACATTTGACGAGTGATCCGGAGAATTGATCTGTTGCCCAGAATTGTTGTTTGTGTGTTGTGCGGTTGCGCTGGCCTCTTGGCTTCGCTTTCGAGGTGGCATGGAAGGCCAACGCCCTCGCCCTACAGGGGGAGGGGCACCTCGCGGTGGGCAACTCAGCGGCCTGGATCAATTTCTTAATCGTCTCTTTCTCTGGCCGCTGCGTTGCTGTCCGCAAGGACGAAAGGAGGGGATAGGGGGCGAGCAAGATTGGCTTGCTTCACGAATTGGCTCTAGAACCGAAGCCATTGGCAGTTTCTGTTGCCTCACCCCCCACCCCTGCAAAGCACATGCTCTTCCCCCTCAGAACCGGTAGGAATGGAAAACGCAAGATTTCTCGCCTTCGGCTCGAAATGACAGTTGTCTTCGGCTCGAAATGACAGTTGTTCATCTCGCCTGCGGCTCGAAAGGACGGTTGTATCACCCGCTCTTCAAGGCACACGCCCTTCCTCTCAAGGCCCCCACCCCCACTCCCCTCTCCCTGATAGGGGGAGGGGAGACCAATAAGCTTATTGGCAGTTTTCTATGATAACCTTCCCTTCGGAAACTCAACACAACCGCCCCCTTTCTCCCTAATAGGGGGAAAGGAGGGGATAGGGGGCGAACAAGGCAGGCTTGCTGTGCAAATTGGCTCTAGAAACGCTAGCCTCTCCAGCCCCACCCCCACCTCTCTGAACTGGTAGGAATGGAAAACGCAAGATTTCTCGCCTTCGGCTCGAAATGACAGTTGTTCATCTCGCCTGCGGCTCGGAAGGACGGTCGTATCACCCGCTCTTCAAGGCACACGCCCTTCCCCTCAGTGAGAATGAAATAAGAAGACCGCTCAGCCAGCTCCCCACATTCGTCTCCACTCCCATCCGGCAGCACGCATCAAAGCGCGCATTAGGTAGAGGCTCAAAGGCTCTTGGGTGAACGCGGCAAGAATGGCGAATAAGTCTTTTGGAGTGAATTGGGGAGCGTTTACCACAGCATACACATTTTCCCAACGATCGGGAGCAAGTCTCGCCCGAAAGGCCTCGATGCCGTGAAAGTTATAAAACCGTCTTCCATGCGCGCGTGCCCACTGCACCACCCAACGTAGCCACAGCGCCTCTATACCCTCCTTTTTGCCATGAAGGGTCAATGGCGTTAGGCCGAGCGATACAACCTCCGCGTCGCGCACAGCACCCATCAGGGCGTCGAGCAATAACTCGCTGGTACCGTTTGGTGCCCCTGCACTACGTACCAACTGCTCTACCAGCCACCCCTTCCGCTTCGGGATCGGAGTTGCAATGAGGAAGGCAACGGGAATGCCTGCACGTTCCGCAACGAACACCCGACGGTCGTACAGATGGGCTAAAATATCCGGTTCCACAAGAAAATGCATAGGAGGAAGCGTATGCCGGCTCAGCCAATCCCTTAAGCATGCCCGTAAAGCCCCACTGTCGGCGACGCACTCCACAGGCCATTCGTGTGCCTCAACCCCTTTGTTTCGCGCCCGGCGAATCTGGGCGCGGATCGAAGGATGTGTCTCTAGAGTCCGCGTCCAACAACTCGGAATCCAAACGGGCTGTGCCCCAAGCCGCATGCGCCCTCTATTGTCTAAAAGCTCGGCATCCTCTTCTTCCACCCCAAAATAACAGACCCGACACCCGGCTCCGGCAGCTTCGTGCTCAAACAGCTCTATAGCCTCTCGCCGCCTATCTAACGAGGCCATTGGCAAGCCCACCACAATGCGTGTATGTCGGCGCTCCACATAACCCACCAAAGCCGGCAGATGAAGATAAGCCCGTAGCGTAACTCCAGGCAGCAACGTCTGATAGGCGATGGATTGTCGGCCGTAGCGACGAACCATAGCATGTGCCCACAGGCGCGCATCTACAATGCAGTGTGTCGCCAAGGCTTGCACATCTTGTTTCAAAACGGTAGATGCCATGAGATAATCAGGTATAATCTTACCTGGAATATTCAAAATTTTGCATATTATGGAAATGCTCCCTATGACGAATACGAATAGGCAAACTAAAAGTGTCGTTCCTCACGCCCAGGCCGAAGCAAGAAGCTATTTGGTGCCCATCTGCAAAATCTTTGCGGCCTTGTCGCATCCGGTGCGCCTCCAAATCATAAAGCGGCTTTGTCAGCATCCGTGCACGGTGAATGCCCTAGCACAGGAGTTGGGCATTGCACAACCGGCTGTCTCCCAAAACCTCGCCGTTCTCAACCAGGTAGGCCTTGTAGTGGCAGAAGCCCAAGGCACACACCGTCTCTATCGCATTCGCGGGCCGCGTATTGCCCTTATGCTCGCGCTCCTAGAGGAGTTTTGTCGCGTGCATGAGCTTGAAAAAGAGCAGGCCGACTTTTCCCTAGAACAACTTCATGAAATGTTGATTCAACACCATGTCCTTACCCGATAACTCCTCCGCCCAAAAGCCGACATCGCCCTCAGCAGAATCTGAAACAGGGCAACCAGAACGGCCTACCATTGCCGTTTCCGGTGTTGAGACCTACACCCCCTTACCGCCAGGTGCGCCCACCGAAACCTATGCAGCCTATCGGTGGTATCTAGAGCAGGCGACGCTGCTCATCAATACCTTCAAATGGGCAGTACTTGGAACTGCAGTTGGCATCTTGGCCGGTCTCGGCGTTCGTCTATACCTGTTCGTACTGAATCACGCCATTGGGTTTGGGCATGCCCTTGATCGCTTTGGTGTACCGCACTTTTGGCTCCTGCCGCTTATCCTTCCTCTCTGCGTGCTCTTAGCCCATGTTACCACGCGCCAAAAAGCGCACGACGACCTCGAACCGCAGGAAGGCACCGATGCCGTGATCGAAGCGATCCATACCCGCAGCGGTCGCCTCGACCCCTTTGCCATTCCGGTACGCCTCTTTCTTAGCATTCTCACGCTGTTCGGCGGAGGCTCGGTAGGTAAGGAGGGGCCGGCCGCACAGATCGGGGCCATGTTCTCTAGCCTCCTCTCCGACCTTCTGCGCCTTTCAGATGAAGACCGACGCCGCCTCGTGATCTGCGGGGTCAGTGCCGGTTTTGCCGCCGTCTTCGGAACTCCTATTTCCGGCGCCCTCTTTGGTGTGGAGGTGCTTTACCTAGGCCGATTGGAATACCCAGTGCTTTTTCCATGCATTGTAGCCGGCATTGTGGGCCATCTTGCTTGTGGTGCCTCGCCTCCCGTGCCCGTGCTTGTTCCCGGCCATGGGCACACCCGCCAGCTCTCCCAACCCATGCTTGTCGCCCTAAGCCTGCTTTCTGGGGTCTTCTTCGGTCTTGTCGCCATGCTTCTCATCGAGACCATGCGATTTCTCGATCAACAGCTACGGCGTTTTGCACAACACCCCTTTTGGGTTGCGGCATTTGGTGGAACGGCCCTGGCCGTGCTCTACCAACTTGCCGGTTCTGGCTATGCAGACCTGAGTGAACCCCTCATTAGATCGGCTCTTGAGGGAACGGCTAAAATTATGCTTTTCGCCTTTCTGGTAAAGATCGTCGCAACTTCGCTTAGCCTAAAAACCGGCGGTGCCGGCGGCATCGTTACCCCTCTTTTCTTCATCGGCTCTACAGCGGGCGCTGCTCTGGCGCAGCTTCTTCATCTACCCGTCCCCCTCTTCGCCCGATTCGGCTTTGTTGCCGTCCTCGCTGCGGCCGCCAACACCCCTATAGCCGCCTCGGTGATGGCCCTTGAACTGCTTGGAGGCCATTTCGGCGTAGAAGCCGCCCTCTGTGCCTGCACCGCCTTCCTTATTGTAGGCCACCGCAGCGTCTTCTCCAGCCAATATCTGGGCTATTCCAAAGCGGCAGGACTTTTGCCTACGCTCGACGTACCTATAGGCAAGATCGTTCCTGCCGACATTCAACTGCATGAAAATACCTTCCTAAAACGCCTCGAACGGGCCATCCAGAAACGACGCAGGACAAAAGACGAATAGGTATCGCCGCATTAGGAGCTTGCTATGTCAAAGTGCCTTTGTGCTCTTTTCTTGCTATCGCTCTGCTTTGTTCTCTTAAGCTCTCCTCCATCTATCGCAAAGCCACCTTCTCCCGATCTTGTAGTATCCCTACCCGGCGGCGTTACGTCGCTTGACGATGTTGGGCTTTATCAGGTTTCCTATCGCTATGACGATGGCCGCACTGGCACCATGCCTATCGGGTGGAGCGGCTTTTTTACCGAAGACACCGGCATTGCCTGTGAGCCATTTGGTACCCAAAACGGCCAAACCGCCTTTCTGTTACATCCTATTTGGCGAGGCGGCACCGGAGACACCGATCAGACCTTCTGGCTGCATCTCCCGCCTGCCAAACAGATCGTGCTGCAATTCTCCATTGCGATGCGCCAGGGCTTCACCGGCCCTCATCTCTCCGACGGCGCGACCTTCCGCCTCTTTGTAAACGGGCAAAAGTGGCTCGACCAAAACAAAATCGACTCCACCTGGAGCCACTATCGGTTCGATCTTAGCCGCTATGCAGGTACCACCATTAGCCTGCGCTTCGAAACCGATCCGGGGCCAAAGCGCGATCCCTCCTTCGACTATGCGCTTTGGGGAGATAGAGAGATCATCGTGCGGGGTGGCCCTCCCGCTAGTCCGCCGCTTTTTCACGCCGATAGCGGCGAGTTAAACCTCGGTCGCTCGGATTTCGGTTCCTGCGCGCCGACTTTTGGGTCTCACAGTTCCTATGCGTTGCGCGCTTTCGTCTCGACTCATCCTAAAAACGTTCTAGAGGGATGGTCTCTAGCTCTTACCGCAAAACCCTCCTCCCATGGGCCTTCGATGCACCCCATTTCCGTGGGCTTTGGAGCGGTCTTCACCTTTGTGGCACCGAATGGGAAGCTCGTTCGCTCTGACGCCCCCCAAGCTCATCTCCTCTCGCTTACCCAACAGAACGATCCTTCCCGACATGTCGTTGTGCGTGAGACTACCTATGTTGTTGGCGAACGGAAAATCCATATTCAGGCCGTTCTTTATGCCCCTTCCGGTCGTGACGTCCGCCTTGATCTCCGCTCGCCAGACCCCTACATCGCCGCCGTGGATTTTGGCCGTCTGGGACTGGTGGCGTTTGTTCATCAAATTGTGGTTCCTTACTTAGGCACCATAGACTATTTTCCTCAACTCGGCCTCTATGCGAACACCATCGCCGATTTTCAGCTTTCGCACGCCAGCGCCTTCGACGGCACGAGCGCCCTCTACGAGCCGTTGACCAACGGCCGGCGAAATACCCTTCATGAAACGGTCTACTATGCGCTCTCTAACAACTTTCGAGATGTACTACCCACACCGCCCAATCCCCCTTCACCTTACCTCAAACTTATGGGGCAGTTTGTCATTTTCGATGTCTGGAACGGTCGTTTTACCGATAATGCAGCCTGGCTGCGCGAACTGGCCACCTACGGTCTTACCCATCTCTTTACCATCGCTCATGTTTGGCAGCATGGTGGATACGATAACCAACTGCCCGATACGGTGCCGGCAAATGCCGATCTCGGAGGAGATGCCGGCATGAAGGTATGGACCCACACGGCGGAAAGTCTTGGAGAGCGCATCGCCCTCCATGAAAACTATGCAGATTTTTATCCGAATGCCCCCTCCTTCACCTGGCAGGATGTAGCCAGAGACTCTCAGGGCAACCCCCAACCGGCTTGGAAAAACCTTATTCAGTCTTATGCGCTGGCCCCCACCGCCATTCTAAAATATGCACGGCGCATTACGACCCAGGTACAACAGCACTACGCGCCCAACGCCAGCTATCTCGATGTGCACTCCGCCGTGCCTCCTTGGTGGCATGTGGACTTTCAAGCAGGGAGGCCTGGTGCCGGTGAGTTTCACACGGTGTGGGAGGCCTATAAGGCTTTATGGCAGTTATTCAGAGAGGTACACCACGGCCCGGTGGTCGGTGAGGGCAACCAACATTGGCGCTGGAGTGGGCTACTTGATGGAGTGGAGGCACAGTTCGGTCAGGGTGTACCGATTAACGGCGGCGAAGAGGCTCCTCTCTTCGTAGATTTCGATCTCTTGAAAATCCATCCCCGTCAGTGCAATCACGGCATGGGCTACCTGGAACGGTGGCTTCCCGAAGGCTACCAAGGGTTCTGGTGGCAGCGCATCCCCCCCACAAAAACTCTCGATCAATACCGCATGGAGGAGATCGCTTACGGCCACGACGGTTTCATTCCTTCGCAGCTCGTTCGCAACCTAGCCTACATTTGGCAAGAGGAAAACCTGCTCTGGCCGCTCTCCTCGCGCTACGCCACGGCCATCCCTAAACGCATTCTGTATGAGGTAAACGGCAAGCTTGTTCCCACCGAGCAAGCCATCGCTGCCAACAGCGCCTTCGATCGCGTCATGATAGAATACAATAATGGACTTCGCATCTTTGCCAACGCGCGCGCTGCCGATTGGTCGCTACGGCTCGGTCGAGCCTCCTTTCTGCTGCCACAATATGGATGGCTTGCACTCGGCAAAGATATCGTCGCTTGGACGGCTCGACGCCAGGGCATCGTGGCAGACTATCTGCGTACACCGAACCGCATCTTTGTGAACGCGCGAACCGATGTTGCCGGCCCGATCACCCCACTCCCCGTTAAGCCCTTCATTCTCTCCTTCCAGCAAACAGGGCCGCGGCAATTCACCATCGCCTTCGCCTGGCACGTAAGGGCGCCTATTCCAAAAGGGGATCGGGTTTTTGTGCACTTTACCCAGCCCGGTCTTGAAGAGCATGAGGGCATTGTGTTGCAGACCGATGCGGGCATGCCTCTTCCCCCCGATCGATGGCAGCCCGGCACGATAAGCGGCATGCCCGTGGCCGTTACCCTGCCAGACGATCTCAAAGATGGAGACTATCAAATTAAACTTGGCATCTATTCGCCGCAAACAGGCGAGCGCCTCATGCTGCAAGGAGATGACGATGGCTCCATGCGGATTATCGTAGGCACGTTACACGTGGCCGATCATGGCATGGTGCTTACCCTTACGAAGGATACCAAAACCTCCACACTGCCTTCTCCGCAACTCCATGCACACCAGAATGTGAACGGCACGATGGTAGATTTCGGCCCGATCCGTACCAACGGCAGTCTGCTTCTGAAACGACAGCAAGCCGGGCAGTGGAAGCTCATTCCTTTTCCGCGCGATCGCGTCTTCCCAATAACCCTTCAAGTTGCCGCCATAGACCCACGATGGCGACAGGGCTTAACCATCACGGCCTACGACGCAGAGGGGCACGTTCTTGGGCACGTGCCGGTTACCTCGCGTTTTCAGAACAATCAGCTTCAGGTTACCTTCCAAGCCAACACCATCCCTTCCGCCGTCGCTTACTTCCTTGTTGCACGCCCAGAGTCAGCGAGGAGATAGACGCCTCTGCATACTCCGCCTCTGCATACTCCTTGCGGAGGTATAAGAACTGTGAGAGGGGTCGGTTCTATCTATGCTTAAACTGTCGTAGGAGATCGATCAGAGGACTAAGTACAGGATGTTGCCAATCAAACTCCTTAGCGACAGCCTCTCCTAATCTCAACCCTTCAAACTTTGTAGCAAGATAGGCATGAACCCGCATTTTCGATGTTGCTTCAATTGTGCCGTCTACTCCCTGACAGCAACTTACGAAATTGTCCACACACCTTAGAAGATCGGTGTTCGCCAATACTTGCAGGTAGAGGTGCTCAATAGTTCCCTGCTGTAACCGACCTGAGCTATCCGGGCCTGGAAGTATCGCTATGGCTGTTCGAGGAGACCCTTGTGAGTGCCACCGAAAGGGCTGTTGAGGATATGGCAGGTTTATATTCCTAAGGCAGTCTTGCAGGCTTTGAAAGGCTGCACGAGGATCGCTATCCCCGTCACGAACAAGCAGGAGATTTTGAAGTTGGCGTACACCGGTTGTGCTCTTCAATACACTTTTAAACCCGTCTTTGCCTCCAACACCCCACACGTCGGCTACCAAATGGAACTGCTTACAAGCCTCCTCGAAAAAGCGTTGATCGTCCTTCCCTTCAACGAGTATCAAAGAAGGCTTCGTAATCTCTTTCGTCTTGAGCCTATCTGTGCACATTGATTTAACAAATCTCTTCCTTTAAAATGTTCTAGCGTACTTCAAAGCCGTTTTCGACCGCGGGGGCAAGATCGTTATATTCCAACACGACGGGGAATATCTTCGTACGCTCGGCGTCGGTATCTTGCTCTAAACGGATGTAGCGAAACATATTCTGAGCCTGTTCGCTTTTGGCTAGTCCCTCGACAGCTGCTTGGATACATTCATAACTGTGTGTGGTACAAAAAAGCTGACAGCTGTTCTCTTGTGCCACCTCTGATAGAAGTTTCCACATACGAGGCAGGAACGTGTGATGAATGCCACTTCCTATTTCATCAACAAGAATCACAGAATGGGGTGCCATCATAAAGAGTAAAATGGCTAAAAGACTATTCATTCCTTCGCCCATATAGTTAATAGGAATAGGAGAAGAGAGACCTATATCGCCATGAATAAGAGGTACTCCTCTTACGGGAATAAGCGAAAGTCGCCGCAAGCGTGGTTCAAGCTGTTGCAGGTATTCTACCAAACGCCCCACTTGGTTTTTCGCATCTAATTCTCCAAAGCTCCTAGCAAGCACATCCGGATGCTCCTGCGTATTCATCAGCAAGAGGGCAGCACGCCATCTATCGTCTGTTAGCGCTCCAGTTTGTTGAAGCATACTGCCCAGAAGCACCACTCTCAGTTCCTGAGGCTTTTCTTCTGTCTGATTGGGCGCCGCAGGGCTGTAATGAAATAGAAGGGTTCCAACACTCCATGGCCGAGCGATAAGTTCAGTATAAGAAGGAATTGCCTGCCGAGTGGGGGCTAGCAAGGCAGGAGAGTTAGGAATGACAGGCTCCTGAATTTGAGCTTCTGCCAAAAAACGAATCTCCAGTCTCTCCCAACCCTGTTCCGATGTATTTTTAGCCTCAAGGCCGACGCCCTTCCCCTCAAGGCCGACGCCCTTCCCCTCATTTCGTGCGCTTCCATTCTGAACTGCATGTCGCTTGGTATCAAAAACAGTATCATCCCGTACAACGGAAACCTCTATCTGGCGAGAGAGATCGAAATTGGTAAAGTTGGGAGCCCAATGAATTTCAACAATAGGAAGCGGTTGAGATATAAAAGGCGTATAGACTGGGAGGGCCCCATGAAATAAGGATATCTGATTAAATGTCTGCGGGTTACTCCTCCCTATGAAAGCCCAAATAGCCTCCAGAAGAGTGGTCTTTCCGACGTTATTTTTGCCTGTTATCAGATTGATTGAACGGAGGTTTTCGAGGCCAAACTCCTCGAAAACCTTGAAATTACGAACACGAAGACAGCGTATCATGAAGTCCCTTCTCCGACAAATATTTCCAACATGTCTGTGCCTTGCATTTCAAAACGTGAGCGCTCTAGCCCTTTATAGGGACATAATGGCATTATACCTTTACATCTACTGAACTCTTCACCCTAAACCTAGACTAACTCTACGATAGGCGCTGCGGGTGAACGCAGCAAATCGCTAGGTTGTTTGTTAGCTCTATCGCTAGAGGCGTCGCTTTCTTCTGACCAAATGACCGACGCCTCCTCAGACTCTAGCCGGCAGGAAAACGATGGGAAAAGGCCAATTTAATAGAGAGTAAGATTTAAGTCCGCTTTGCACCCCGTGGACACTATAAAGGAGGAGGTTTTCAACAAAAGCATGGAAAAAGTTCGTGTTGGTATCATCGGCACCGGTGGCATCGCGCAAGGCCACATTCAGCGCCTCCTGGCGCACCCTGCAGCAGAGATTACCGCACTCTGCGACACATCCTCCGAATCGCTCGCCCATACCGTCGAACGTCACCCCCAACTTAAGGGAGTGCCAACCTTTCAGGACTACAAAGAGCTTATCCGCTCTGGCTTGGTAGATGCCGTAAACATCAACACGCCCCACACAGCTCATTTTGAGCAGATCATGGCGGCGCTTGAAGCTGGTCTTCATGTGCTGACGGAAAAGCCGATGGTGTGCACCGTAGAGCACGCGCATCAGGTTCTCAAGCAAGTGGAAAAGAGCGGCAAGGTATTGGTGGTCAGCTATCAACGACACTACATGTCTGAATTTCTCTATATTCGCGATCAGATCGCAACCGGTCGCTACGGGCCGGTGCAGTTCGTCCAGGCCTTCCAAAGCCAAAACTGGTATCGTGGAACGAAAGGAAAATGGCGACAAGACCCGGCCTTAAGCGGGGGCGGTCAGCTCAACGATTCCGGGTCGCACCTTGTGGCGGTTATTCTCTTTATGACAAACCTGCCCGCCGAGAGCGTCTTTGGCTACATCGAGAACTTCGATTCGCCGGTAGACATCAACTCGGCTCTCTCGCTGCGCTTTTCAGGCGGGGCCTTGGCCAACCTCTCGGTGGTAGGGAATGCACCTACCTGGCATGAGGACATCACGATCTGCTGCGATCAGGGCGTGTTTTTCTTGCGCAACGGACGATTAGAAGTGTGCGGCCCCGACGGCAAGCGGTTCACTCCCACTGCTGAGGAGATGCCCAAAGGCAGCGATCCAGATACCAACTTTATTAACGCCATCCTAGGCAAAGAGCCGGTAGGCTCTCCGGCCATCTGGGGTCTGCGCGTTATGGAGCTAACCGAGGCAGCCTGGAAGTCGGCGGAGGAAGGCCGTCCCATCGAAGTGAGGCATCTTTAAGGAGGCCGAGTAGTTCCCATCGCACTCAAATAAAAACCTCAGAGGCCCTTGAGTCTGGCACAACAAAAACAGGAGGGGCTTACCTTAGGTAAGCCCCTCTAGAGTTCGGGAGTGCCGAGGACAGGACTCGAACCTGCAAGCCTTTCGGCATACGCACCTCAAGCGTACGTGTCTACCAGTTCCACCACCTCGGCAGGCAACTCTCTTTTCAATATAGGGATACGGGGAATCGAACCCCGGTTTAGGGACTGAAAATCCCTCGTCCTAACCTCTAGACGATATCCCCGGAAGCCCTTCGTTTGCATTTGTATTGTATCCTGTTTGAGCGATTTTTGTCAAGAGAACCGCATTGCAGAGGGGGTTATTATGGAGATGCCGGCCATGCAGAACTGTTGATCAAACCATGCCCCAATCGGACTGGCTCGATTCCTGCTTCAAGGCCGGCTTCACGAATACGGTAGACTGTTGAGATGGGCTAGGCATAAGGCCTACCCCTATACGGCAACGGATGTTTGGTAAACAAACAATCGCACGCCTAAAGGCGAAGGTCTCTCAGCTTCGCTTCGAGATGACATCGGCTATCGCTCCCTCCGCTATCGCGTTCGAGACAAGGTTCGAGATGACACCGGATTCTTACCGCTCAACCGAATCGGCCCTGGATGTAATCTTCCGTGCGCTTGTCGCGCGGTCGGGAGAAGATGTCCTCCGTATTTCCCACTTCAATGAGTTCACCCTTTAAAAAGAAGGCCGTGCGTTGTGAAACACGTGCCGCCTGCTGCATGTTGTGCGTTACGATAACAATAGTGTAGTTGGCGCGCATTTCGTCCATAAGCTGCTCAATACGATAGGTTGAGGCCGGATCGAGCGCGGAACAGGGTTCATCCATAAGGATAACCTCTGGGTCTACCGCCAGCGTACGTGCAATACAGAGTCGTTGCTGCTGGCCCCCAGAAAGCTCTTCTGCCGACTTATTGAGGTTATCCTTCACCTCATCCCACAGCGCGGCCTGTTTTAGAGAGCGCTCAACGATTTCGGCGAGGCGCTTCTTATCGCGAATGCCGTGCAAGCGCGGCCCGTACTCTACGTTTTCTCGAATGGACATTCGAAATGGGTTTGGCTTCTGAAACACCATGCCCACACGGCGTCGCAGCGCAATGACATCCACTCCCTTATCGTAGATATCCTCTCCATCTAGCAGCACCTGCCCACTTAAGCGGGCACCCGGAATAATGTCGTTCATGCGGTTTAGGGTGCGAAGAAACGTAGATTTCCCGCAACCAGACGGGCCTATAAGGGCGGTTACCTGATTGCGCAATATGTCGAGGTTGATGTCGTGTAGCGCCTGAAACTTTCCGTAAAAGAAGTCGAGATGCCGCACAGAGATGCGCACAGCCTCCTTTCTTCCATTCGAGGCTCCGGCAACCACGCTCTCTTCTAAAGAGAGCGGCACCCCGCGTTCTGTTGTTTCCATAAGAGGACTTCCTCCTCGCAACTAGGGCACGTCCCCGTTTTGGGAAACGGCCGTGAGGTCACTCGCCACCAAAAGGTTGTTGATGACACCGGCGTTAACGCTAGAATACTTTTGAATTACCTGGTCTACGTCCTTTTCGGCCTCATCGTGCGCCGCAATAGATTTTACCGTACCGTCCAAGATCACTTGGGCATCCTTAACGGAAACGGATATTTTCTCGTCCTTCAACGCCGGATCGGCTGCGAGCGCAGCCTTCGCATCGGCCTCGATCTGAGAATCCTTGCTTACGTTGTTCAATGTTCCCTGGCTGGAACCGACACCTCCAGAGGGCGTACTAGAAGAGCAGCCGCTCAGCAGCACGGCCAAGCCTACAATACTCAACAGTCCACAGTCTCTTTGTCTCATGCTCGATCGTTCATTCCTTCTTATTAGACTTATTAGAAAAAGCTTAGTTGGTCGCTCGTATCTCTCCTCGTGCAGAGACGATTCGCGCCAGCAAACTCGTCACGATAACGAGGAGCACAAGCACCAGAGCCGCGCCCCATGCCTGCGAGAGCGCCACAGGGTCGTTATCGTTGCGCAGAAGATATATCTGAACCGGCAGAGAAGGCAAGGGTTTTTGTGGGTTCACCGACCACAAGTTAATGCTGCAGAGCACAATGAGCAGAGGGGCTGTCTCTCCGGCCACACGCGCCACTGCCAAGAGAATACCGGTGAGAATGCCTCCGCGTGCAGCCGGCAACACCACCTTCCATACCGTTCGAGCATAAGTGGCTCCAAGGGCAAGTGAGGCCTCGCGCAAAGAGACAGGAACCACTTTTAACAGCTCTTCCGTGGTGCGCATTACCGTTGGGATCATCAAAATGCCCAGAGCAATGCCACCGGCATATCCAAAGTTTTCGTGAGTCGGCACCACCAGGATATTATAGACGAAGATGCCGACAACGATGGAAGGCACACCGTTAAGGAGGTCGGTGAAAAACCGAATCCAGAAGCCCAATCTCCCTTTACCAAACTCCGACAGATAGATCCCGCCCAAAATCCCCGTAGGAACGCCCACGGCTGAGGCCATCGCCACTAAAATACCCGTGCCTACAATGGCATGCAACATGCCTCCCGCCTCCGGGTTTGCCGGGTTTGGGCGACGGAAGAACTGGGCATTCAGGGCAGGAAAGCCGGCGCGAAACACATATTGGAAAAGCCAAACAAGCGCCGCAGCCCCCAGGAGAGCACACAGGAAGCAGGCAACGTTGCCACCGACGCTGCCGATGCGTCGCCATATCTGGAAAAAGCGCGTACGGGGCGCCCAGCGGTTGACTCCACCCAGAAGCAAGAGAAATATCGCAAGCGCCTCGGCCGGCCCTAAAAGCGCTCGCAAGCCTTCCGACCGCATATCATGCACGATCTGATAAAGCAATACCATGGCCACCAACAGGCTCAGCAGGATTCGCAAGAAGCCGATGAGATGCCCACGCAATGCCACCGTTTGGCGCGTTCCACCTCCGCCGCTTGCCGTAAGCCAAACGAGTAGGCGAGCCATCCCGTTAACCACAATGGTGATGAGAAACAGCGTCAGTGCGATCTCGGTGAGAGCGCTCGCATGTAAAGGAGAGTTGGGACCGTTGTACTGATCAACCAGAACGGAGGTCATCGTATAGCCGGAACGTAAGAGAGAGAAGCTCGCCGGGTCTTTTAAGTGAGCTATTGTCACTTTAGCGCCGATGACCATAGTCACGGCCATGGTTTCGCCCAATGCACGGCCTAATGCCAACATAACAGCCCCGATGATTCCGCTACTTGCATAGCGCAATACCACCTGTTTAGTGGCCTCCCAAGGTGTGGCGCCAAGGCCATAGGCCGCCTCGCGTTGCACACGGGGAACGGCCATCAGCACGTCACGCGATACCGCCGTAACGTAGGGCAGAATCATCAGAGAGAGCACAACGCCGGCAGCAAGGAAATCCATGCCGGTGCCCGTATCATAGTAGGAGGCAAAAAAGGGAATACTTCCGAAATGAGCGTTCAGCCACACCTCCACTTGGTTTTGCAAAATGGGAACCAGATAGAGTAGACCCCAGTAGCCGTACACAATGCTGGGCACCGCCGCGAGCATCTCGATGAAGAAAGAGAGCGTTTTATTTACCCGATGCGGTGCCAGCTCCGCCAAGAAGATGGCGCTGCCAACCCCTATGGGCACGGCCAAAAGCAGCGCTAGAGCCGAGGTGACGAACGTGCCGTATACGAAGGGCAGCACACCGAACACGTTCCCAATGGGCTTTTCTGCCGTAGGCGGGTTGGGTATCCATCTCTCGCCCAAGAAAAAGCGAAGGCCGGAGTGGTGAACGTTTTGTCTGGAGGCCAGCACCAAAGAGAGGGCAATCCCTAGAATAATCACAACGGTTGAGAGAGCGAAAAGCAGGGCGGTACCTCGGAAAAGGCGATCCACCAGAAACACCCAGACTCTTCGCCCTCCTATCCCATGCGGTGTTGGGGTATGCGCTTTTGGCAACGAGATTTGCGCCATTTTTTCCTAATTAAGGCCCTATCGCCACTTGGGCACCTTGCACGGTTTTAAGTGCCGCCAAATTCAGCTTTATCAGGGAAGGAGGCAGCGGAGCGTAGTAAAGCTTCTCTCCCATCTTTTGGGCTTTCTCACCCATCGCCCAACTGAACAGCCTGGTCACCGGCCCGGGGTTACTTCCTCCATGCTGATAGATCAGCACATAGGTAAGCCCACATATGGGGTAGCTATTGACGCCAGGAGCATAGACGGTGGGCGTGCGAATGTCCTTTTTCAGAGCGCTGATATACTGCCCAATAGCGATGTTGGTGGTGGTGACGCTAGGGGTAACGAAGTTTCCGGCAGCATTCCGCACGGAGGCCAGCGGCAGATGGTTCTGGATAGCATAGGCTAGCTCCACATACCCGAACCCGCCCTTTGTGCGCATGATATTGGCCGTCACGCCGGGGTTACCCTGCCCACCGATTCCAACCGGCCAGCTTACCGACTTTCCTGAACCGATCTGTGTAGCCCACTCCGGAACCGCTTTTGTGAGAAAGCTCGTGAAGATATAGGTCGTTCCCGAAGCATCGGAGCGGTGAACAGGATGAATGGGCAGATCGGGCAGGTTCTTAATAAAGTTAACGGCCAGGATGCGCGGGTCGTTCCACTTCTTGATCTTACCCATGTAGATATCGGCGATGATCTCCGGGGTAAGACGAAGGCCCGAGCCGACCCCGGGAAGGTTGTAGGTCATCACTACGGCGCCTCCTAAAGTGGGAATCTGCACCACAGGAAAAGGCATCTGTTTGAGATCTGAATCGGTCAAAGGAGCGTCTGTCGCACCAAAATCCACCGTGCGGTTCTTCAGGGCGTTGATCCCTGCGCCCGACCCTACCGCCTGGTAGTCCACAGACACGCCGGTCTCCTTTTTATACTCTGCAAACCACTGGGTGTAGATAGGGGCTGCAAAGGTGCTGCCGGCCCCTCGCAAGGTAGCACCCTGTGCCAGCGCATATCCGGAAATAACCAGCAGCAATAGCCCCACACTGCCTGCTTGTCTCAGGTTCCCCCTGAAATTCATATCCTTCTTTTCTCGGCCTCCTTCGGCTTTTTGAGGCTTCAGAGCGAAGCCCAAATCTCTTCTGCTTCTCACCAACCATTATATCCCGAAAAATATTAAGAGAATGTTAAGGCGCGGCGCCCCCTTAATGCAGATAGCGCGGTGCACAAGCCAAGCTAATGGTTTCTCGCCCGGCATCCCAACGCTCCTTGCGAAAAAAAATAAAAAAATTTTTTTGCCCCTTATTCCCGAAAAAATTAAATTTTCTCTCAAAAACACCTTTGAGCTAATGATTGAGCTAATGATGGGCTAATGATAGCCTGTTATATTGAGAATCGGAAGGGCTGTAAAGGCCTTTCCCAAAGTTCAAATTCAAAAAAGGAGGCTTCAAAATGAAGCGACATCGCTTCGTTTCGCTCGCCTGGCTCTTGGGCATCTTGCTCTTTCTGAGCGGCTTCAACATGGCCCAAGCCCAACTTGAAACCATCTTCGACTACCCGGACTTCAGCAACAGTTCGCTGTCCGCCAACTCCCCGTTCACTCTGTCGCTAGTAGGTGATGCCAGTTTCTTTAACAACCGGCTTCGGCTGACGCCTGCAGACCAGTTCAAAGCCGGTGCGGCCTGGTTCGGCGCTCAGCTCTTTGTACAGGGTGGATTCGACAGCACCTTCCAATTCCAGATTACGGACTTAGGCTCTTTACCGGGGGTTACACCGGGAGCGGACGGAATCGCTTTTGTGATTCAAGACGATCCCGCAGGCGACACGGCACTCGGCAATAATGGAGGAGATATCGGGTATGTAGGTATCACTCACTCTCTTGCAGTGGAGTTCGATACCTTCTGGAACTGGTGGTATAACCCGCCCGACCCAAATAACAACCATATCGCCATCCACACGCATGGGAACGGCGCTAATTCCGCCGATGGCTCTAACGGAACTTTCATTTTGGGAGACAACCCCAACCTTCCGGTGCGGATGGCAGATGGACATGTGCATACCGCCGAGATACGCTACCTGCCCGGAGCACCGGGGAACATGACGGTTTTCCTGGATGGAGTGCTGATTCTCTCTGTACCTGTTGACCTCCAACAAGCGCTTAGCCTGCCGTCGGGAATGGCTTGGGTAGGCTTAACCTCTGCCACCGGAGCGGCCTGGGAAAACCACGACATTCTAAGTTGGAACTACAAAACCTCCTTGTTCCACATCGGCAATGTCGCCGTGCAAGTCAATGCTACAGGGACATCGGCTCAGATCTTTTGGACGACGGATGTACCCTCCACCGGCAGCGCCGTGCTGGAACCTAGCGGCCCCGCCTTTGCCGATACCACTATGGGATTAACGCACTCGGTGACGATCCCAACGGTTCCCAATCGAGTCTATCACTTCCATATCGTCGCCCAAAGCCCTTCGTTGGGCACCACACAGAGCGCCAGCTCGGTCTTCGTTACCGGAACGGCCTCCGCACTGCAGCTCTCCTATTCCAACCTGCAGAAGAATGCGGACGGAACCTACTCGGTAACGATACAGATAACCAACGTTGGCACGACGCCCGTCAACGGCATCTCACTCACGACATCGCAGCTAGGAGCTGCGGGTTCTCCTCTCTCTCCCTCTCTTCCCACCAGCACAGTGAGTCTGAACTCGGCTCAAAGCACCTCATTTACCCTCACCTTCCCTAGCTCGGCCGGCAAAAGCGGCCAAACCGTGCGTCTCTCAGTAGGCGGCAACCAAAACTCAGGAAGTTTTCAACAGTCCTGGCGGGTGGTGCTGCCATGAAACGAACAGACCTTCGTGACCACGCAAAGACTAAAACCAACACAGGAGAAAGAACAAACATGAAAACCGTGAAAATGCTTCTGCTTCTCACCATGCTTCTGCTGGCCCTCTGCTGTGGGCTTGGAAAAGCGCACGCGCAACTTACCATGACGCTCACACCCGCTCTTCAGTCGGGGACTGCCGGCACAAGCACCGTCTTCACCTTTACCGGCACGCTAACCAACAATGGAAACACGACGGTTTTTCTTAATGCCGACAACATCTCGTTTACCGGAGTAGGCTGGACGATTGACGACTCCCCCTTCTTCAATAACGCTCCCGCCTCTCTCAATCCAGGGCAAGATACCGGCTTGATCGGCCTGTTCACGGTTACCAACCCGGCGAATGCGCCTGCCGGAAACTACTCCGGCACCTACTCCATTTTGGGTGGTGCTACCTCCGCGGATACGAACGTCTTGGCAAGTGAGCCGTTTCAAGTGACTCTCAACCCCTCGACCTCGACACCGGAGGTGGGATCGCTTACAAGCTTAACCCTGCTCTTTCTGCTGACGGCAACGCTCTCTCTCCATCGTTTCCGAAACAGAAAACAGGCCATGAGAGACCTCTAGTAAAGGAGAGCACGATGCATAAAAACGTAACCTTACGGATTTCAGGCCCGATCTACCGATACCGAGAGCTTCTCTATCTTCTTTTTGCTCTCCTCATCGGGCTGGTCTATCCGGCGATAGCAAGGGGACAAACTTTCAAGCCAAATGTCATTCCTATTTACGTTTCCCAGCCCATCGTCGTCCTACATGCCTTCTCCGCGCTAAACTCTGGCATCAACGCGGACGGGGCAAACCCACGAGTACCGGTTATTGTGGGGTCAGACGGAAGAATCTTTGGTACGACTTTCTCCGGAGGGATGTTCGGGATGGGCGTTCTTTTTTCCGTCGCCTCGGATGGCAGCAACTTTCAAGTGCTCCACACCTTTACCGGAGGGAACGATGGGGCCTCTCCGCGCGACATCATTCAGCTCCCCGATGGCACGATTTGGGGTACTGCGGCTACAGGAGGTGCTAACGGAACCGGTGTGGTTTATAGCATAAACCCAGACGGAACTCAGTTCCAGGTGGTGCACACCTTTGCCGCTCTCCAGACACCTCCTCTCAACCTTGCCCCAGACGCTCCTAACCCCAATGCAGATGGTGTCGGTCCCCACGGTCTTATCCAAGGAGCCGACCATGCTCTCTATGGCACCACGCTTTCCGGGGGGAACCTTGGATTTGGGGTTGTCTTTAGACTGCAATTGGATGGAACCTTCACCGTTCTCCATAATTTCTCAGATACGGATGGAAACTTTCCTATCGGTTTACTGCAAGGCAAGGATGGAGCTCTCTACGGTGCCTGTGACTTCAATGGTGCAAACGGAGGTGGTGACCTGTACAAGATACTTCCCGATGGCAGTGGCTTTACGGTGATTCACACATTTAATGCACCCGGCACCGCCTCTAACTCCTATGTGAATGATGGAGGTGCCGTGCCCTTTACCTATCTCGTACAGGATCAGAACGGCTCCCTCTACGGCACCACACTAGGTGGAGGCGCATTTGGCGGAGGAGTGTTTTTCAGAATACAGCCAGACGGAAGTAACTATACCCTGCTTCACAGCTTTGGAGGTCCATCGGCTCTAATGCCGGTCTCCTCTAATCCCTCAGGGCGACTGGTTCTTGGTCACAACAACACCATCTATGGCACCTGTCAAAATGGTGGGTCGCCATCCAACGGCGGAGGGGTGCTCTATGCAATGCCTACCTTCGGCAACGGCTTCTTCGTAATTCACTCCTTCGACTTTGGACCTACCACCGATAACGGAGGC